>JASLIY010000215.1 GCA_030152675.1 Acinetobacter sp. | reverse complement strand
GGCGTACTCACGACAGACAGTATTGAACAAGCAATTGAACGTTCAGGTACAAAAGCAGGCAATAAGGGCGGCGAAGCTGCGCTGACGGCTATTGAAATGGTAAATTTGTTAAAGGCAATTTAAAGCATGTCGCAAACACTGCAAGCTGCTTACGCAGCAAAACGCAAAGCACGTCGTTTTGCTGTTCAAGGTATTTATGAATGGCAGATGACTCGTAACCCGGTTCATGAAATTGAAGCAAGAACCCGTGCCGAAAATGCGATGCATAAGGTTGATCTCAACTACTATCATGAGTTGTTGACTGAGGTTGTGGCCAATAAAGATGTATTGGATGCACTCCTTGCACCGGTACTCGATCGTGAGCTTGAAGCGCTAGATGGCGTTGAAATGGCGGTATTACGCTTAGGTGCCTATGAACTGAAAGAGCATCTCGAAATCCCTTATCGTGTCGTTTTGGATGAAGCGATTGAACTGGCCAAACACTTTGGTGGTGCGGACAGTCATAAATACATCAATGGTGTATTGGATCGTTTGGCGCAAAGCCTACGCGAAGCAGAAAAACAACAAGCGAAATAGTGCAAGATGGCTGAATTTTCAATCATTGACACCTACTTCAACCGTCGACCAAGTCGCTCGGTGGATTTAGGGGTTGGTGATGATTCTGCCTTGCTAACGCCCCCACCCGATCATCAATTGGTGATCTGCACAGATACTTTGGTCGCTGGCCGACATTTTCCACTCGAGACGCATGCGAATGCGATCGGCTGGAAAAGTGTTGCTGTGAATTTGTCTGATATTGCAGCGATGGGGGCAAAACCGCACAGTATTTTATTGGCGCTGAGTTTGCCAGAAGAAAATCCAGAATGGTTACAAGCCTTTAGTGACGGTCTATATGCCTGTTGTGATCGCTATGGCGTTCATCTTATTGGGGGTGATACTACCCAAAGCCCACATCTCACCATTACGGTGACTGCATTGGGTTGGGTGAAACAAGGTCAAGCCGTTGCACGTTCTGGTGCGCAAGTCGGTGATTTGGTTGTGGTGAGTGGGACTTTAGGTGATGCGGCATTTGCATTACAGCATTTAGGTCATCCATTGCAAACACGATTAGACTATCCGACACCACGTTGTGAGCTTGGATACGCCCTTCAGGGATTAGCCTCGAGTATGATTGATATTTCGGATGGCTTGGTACAGGATTTGGGGCATATCTTGAAAGCTTCACAGTTGGGCGCATCACTTGAGCTCAGTCAGTTACCCTGTGATCCTGCTGTAGAAGTTTTAGCACAACAGCAGCAATGGCAATATGCCTTAGCCGGTGGAGATGACTATGAACTGTGTTTCACTATCTCTGAGGCAAATTATCAAAAACTTTTACAACAACAGTCCAATACACAGACCACTGTAATTGGGACGATCCGCGCTGACTCAGGTCTTTCATTTAAATATAATGGTCTTGAGCAGCCTCTTCAATTGCATGGATACCAGCATTTTGCATAAACCCGCAATCCACTTTAAACAGATGACTTGGTTCGAACGCTGCATCGTATTTTGTGGCGTTGGTCTAGGGTCTGGCTTGGCACCGAAAGCACCCGGTACATTTGGTTCTGCGTTTGCGCTCCTGTTTGTACCGATCTGGTTTGCCGTGGGCTTTCAGGTCTCCGTGGTCTTGATCACGATCATGTCGTTAGTCGGGATTTATATTTGCGGAAAAACGGCCAATATCCTAAATGTGCATGATGATGGGCGTATTGTTTGGGATGAGTTTGCAGGTCAATCGATCACTTTTTTACCGCTGATCTATGTGGGTCAAATCAACTGGATCTGGGGACTGGTTGCTTTTGCACTGTTTCGATTATTTGATATTTGGAAGCCATGGCCGATTCGGGTGATTGATCGCCAAGTCGGTGGTGGTTTTGGAATTATGCTTGATGATCTGATTGCAGGTCTTTGGGCAGCCCTATGTATTGTTGTTTACTTATATATCTCTAAGGCTTAAGCCGTATAAGAAGGTGTCGTATGTCGACGAGCGTTATTATTCTTGCCGCAGGTAAAGGAACCCGTATGCGTTCTCGTTTACCTAAGGTGTTACAACCTTTAGCAGGTCGTCCCTTACTCGATCATGTGATCCGAGCTGCAAAAGAAGTTCAAGCAGATAAGATCATTACTATTTTTGGTCATGGCGGTGAGCAGGTTCAACAGGCATTTTCACATGAAAATATCCAATGGGTTGAACAAGCACAGCAGTTGGGTACCGGCCATGCCGTACAGATGACATTGCCCGTGTTGGATCAAGATGGGATTTCACTGATCCTGTCTGGAGATGTCCCTTGTGTCAATCCAGAGACCTTAAAGCGTCTGATTGAAGTATCAAAACAGACAGGAATCGGTATCCTCACCTTAGATCTAGATGATGCCAGCGGTTATGGACGCATCGTACGCCAAGATGGCAAGATTCAAGCGATTGTTGAACACAAAGATGCCAATGAAGAGCAGCGTAAAATCCAAGAAATTAACACTGGAATTTACTGTGTCAGCAATGCCAAATTACATCAGTGGTTACCACAATTAAAAAATGATAATGCTCAATCTGAATACTATCTAACCGATATTGTAGCCATGGCTTTGGCTGATGGTTTAGAGATCGCGTCGATTCAGCCCAGCCATGCTTTTGAAGTTGAAGGCATCAATGATCGTGTTCAATTGGCAGCCTTAGAGCGTCAATTCCAAGCTTATCAAGCCAAGCAGCTGATGCAGCAAGGCGTACATCTCATTGATCCGGCACGTTTTGATTTACGTGGTCAGCTCACGGTTGGTCAAGATGTCCGCATCGATATCAACGTGATTATTGAAGGCGATTGTGAGTTTGGTGATGGGGTTGAAATTGGTGCTGGATGCATCATTAAAAACACCAAGATTGCAGCAGGTACGCAAGTCAAACCGTACAGCATTTTCGAGAATGCCATCGTCGGTGAAAATGCAGTCATTGGACCATTTTCACGCCTACGTCCAGGTGCTGTGCTGAGTAATGAAGTTCACATTGGTAATTTTGTTGAAGTGAAAAATACCCGGATTGGGCAGGCTTCTAAAGCCAATCACTTCACCTACTTAGGTGATGCAGAAATCGGTGCTGGTTCTAATATTGGTGCAGGAACGATTACCTGTAACTATGATGGTGTGAATAAACACTTGACCCAAATTGGTGATAACGCATTTATCGGCTCAAACAGTTCTTTAGTTGCGCCAGTGAAAATTGGCCATGGTGCCACCGTCGGTGCTGGCTCTGTGATCACCCATGATGTGGCGGATCAAAGCTTAGCGTTTGAACGTGCCAAGCAAGTTGCAAAAGACAATTATCAGCGTCCCCAAAAGGTCAAAAAATAAGAGGATATCAATATGTGCGGAATCGTGGGTGGCGTTGCAGAACGTAGTATTACCAATGTATTAATCGAAGGCTTAAAACGCTTGGAATATCGCGGATATGACTCTGCGGGTGTGGCATTGGTCGGTGAAGGACAGATTTTACGCGAACGCCGTGTCGGTAAAGTCGTCAACTTAGAAAGTGCTGTTGCGGAAGCCAATATTATTGGTTCGCTTGGTATTGCACATACGCGTTGGGCGACACATGGTAAACCAACTGAAAATAATGCCCATCCGCATGTTTCTGGTCAAATTGCTGTGGTGCATAACGGTATCATCGAAAACTACCAAAGCTTAAAACAAGATTTGATCGCAGCCGGTTATGTGTTTAGTTCAGAAACAGATTCTGAAGTGGTTGCCCACTTGATCGACCAAGCACTGAAATCACATTCTACTTTGCTAAAAGCAGTTGAGTTTGTGGTGCCAATGCTCAAAGGTGCATTTGCACTGGGGATCGTGCATACAGATTATCCAGATCAATTGATCGCGGTACGTGAAGGTTCTCCACTGGTGATTGGTGTCGGTATTGGTGAGAACTTTATCAGTTCAGATCAGTTGGCTTTGTTACCTGTAACCAACCGTTTTATCTATCTCGAAGAAGGTGATATCGCGGTATTAACGCGTGACAGCATTGAGGTTTATGTTCAAGGTGAACGTGTAGAACGTGCCATGAAAGAGCTTGATGCGACAGTGAGTAATGCATCTAAGGGCGAATATAAGCACTATATGCTCAAAGAAATCTATGAGCAGCCTGAGGCGATCCAACAGACCTTGTCTCAAGCATTGAATGGCAATAGCTTGCGCGAAGACTTCCTAAAGAATGCTGAAATTGATTTTAGTCGCATTCAACAAGTACAAATCATTGCTTGTGGGACCAGTTACCATGCCGGCATGATCGCAAAATATTGGTTTGAGCAATTAATCAACTTGCCATGCCAAGTCGAAATCGCCAGTGAATTCCGTTATCGTCATCCAGTGATTGTAGACAACACTTTATATGTGTGTATCTCCCAATCTGGTGAGACTGCAGATACACTAGCAGCATTACGTGATACGCAAAAACGTGCTGTAGCACGTGATCTCAACATCGCGACCTTGACCATTTGTAACGTCGCGACATCATCAATGGTACGTGAAACCGATCATCATTTGTTGACCTTGGCGGGTCCTGAGATTGGTGTGGCATCTACAAAAGCCTTTACCACGCAGTTAGCAGCGCTGATGTTATTGATCCTGAAAATTGGTCAGGTGAAAGACAGCATCACGGCAGGTCAATTGGCTGAACTCGCAACCTCTTTGTGGCATATCCCGAAAGTGATATCAGATACTTTGCAGTATGATACGGCGATCTTGCGTCTGTCTGAGCTGTTTGTAGAAAAGAACCACTGTCTGTTCTTGGGTCGCGGTACGCAGTTCCCTATCGCGCTTGAAGGTGCTTTAAAGCTCAAAGAGATTTCGTATATTCATGCCGAAGGTTATGCTGCAGGTGAGCTGAAGCATGGTCCATTGGCTTTGGTGGATAACGAAATGCCTGTGGTGATCTTGGCACCGCAAGATGAGATGTTGGATAAACTCAAATCCAATATGGAAGAAGTCCAAGCCCGTGGTGGTGAGTTGTTTGTATTTGCGGATGAGCATAGTGGCATCAGCAGCAAAGAGCGTCAGCACGTGGTCTCTGTGCCAAGCGTATCAGAACACTTAGCCCCGATCGTTTACAGTATCCCGGTGCAGTTACTGTCTTACCACGTTGCTGTACTGCGCGGTACAGACGTCGATCAGCCACGTAACTTGGCCAAGTCTGTAACTGTGGAATAAGTGATTGGATGGAGGTTGAGTTAGGCCCTGCCCTGACTTAATGCTATTCAAAAAAACCTGCAATGCGAAAGCCTTGCAGGTTTTTTTTAAAATCAAATAAAGGTTATTCGGTTTTCTATTTTCAGTTCAATTGTTTTTAGGGAGCATTACCTAACCCTCTGATAGCAATACTT
>JASLIY010000178.1 GCA_030152675.1 Acinetobacter sp. | reverse complement strand
CCCACTGGCATGGCTACTCAAAGCGCCCATGTATGTCTCCCCGCATCAAGCTGCCAAAACTGCGCCTGAACTGACATTTAAACAAGTGCTCGGCATCGTCAGACGGCACAAACCATTTTGGTGGTTGGCGATGGGCTTTTTGGTCTGTGGTTTTCAGGTGGTATTCTTGGGGGTACATTTACCAGGTTATTTGATCGATCATGGCTTTTCAGCCACCACGGGGACGATTTTTTTAGCCTTGATCGGCTTATTTAATATCTTCGGCACCTATACCGCTGGTTGGCTCGGAGACAAGTATTCCAAAGCCAAGTTACTGATGTGGCTATATGCCATCAGGGGGCTCAGTATCATTGCCTTTCTTGCACTCCCCTTAAGCCTCTGGACCATTTATGCATTTGGGATCATCATGGGCTTGCTATGGCTCTCAACCGTGCCTCTCACCAATGGCATCGTGGCCAATATGTTTGGGGTAAAATACCTGACCATGCTCAGTGGTTTGGTGTTCTTCACCCATCAGATCGGCTCCTTTCTTGGCGGATGGCTCGGTGGACTGAATCACGATATGACGGGGAACTATAATATGATCTGGACCTGTGCCATCTTATTGAGCTTCTTTGCGGTGTTGATGCATTCTTTTGTGACTGAGGAGACTGTGATTCATGAGTAAACCTTTGCTATTAAAGACCTTACTCATCGTGATCGTACTGTTGCTGTTGGTACTGGCAGGCGTACTTTGGTGGCAAACGCCTGACCTGTTTTCGTATTTCAATCAGGCCTTTTGTGCGCATTGATGTGTATGCTGTCCCGTAATACACATAGAAAATATCAAAGTCCAATACTGAAAAGGCCCATTTTACAATGGGCTGTTGGTTTAGTTTTTAGGTCTCATTTTTAGACCTAACACTTAACTTAAGTACGATCAAAATTAAAACAGTCGATTCATCCCATTTAATGTTGCAACACGATAGGCCTCGGCCATGGTTGGGTAGTTAAATGTGGTTTCGACAAAATACTTAATGGTATTGTTTTGGCTTTGCATCACGGCCTGACCGATGTGGATAATCTCTGCGGCATTGTTGCCAAAACAGTGAATCCCCAAGATCTCCAGCGTATCGCGATGGAATAAGATCTTCAGCTCGCCCACAGTATCTCCGGTAATTTGCGCACGTGCCAAATGACGGAATGAAGACTGCCCCACTTCGTAAGGAATCTTTTCTTCAGTCAATTGCTGCTCAGTTTTACCAATTGATGAAATTTCCGGAATGGTATAAATCCCAGTCGGGATATTGACCACAGGTTTCACATCTTTCTCGCCACTCATATTGGCACCAGCACAACGACCTTGGTCATAGGCAGCAGACGCCAATGAAGGCCAACCAATCACATCACCCGCGGCATAGATATCTTTGACTTCAGTCTGGTACTGATCATTCACCGCCAATTGACCACGGCTATTCGGTTTTAGATCGACGTTTTCCAAGCCTAGGCCATCGGTATTGCCCGAACGGCCGTTACACCACAGGATCGCATCAGCTTTGATCTTCTTGCCACTTTGTAGTGAGAGCACCACATGGTCATCAAAAGTCTCAAGATGATCAATTTGTTCGTTATGACGAATCAATACGCCCTGCTCACGCAAGTGATAAGACAGCGCATCTGAAATCTCATCATCAAGATAGCTCAGCAATTTGTGTTGGGTGTTGATCAAATCAACTTTTAGACCCAACCCAATAAAGATCGACGCGTACTCACATCCGATCACCCCAGCGCCATAAATAATGAATTTATGCACGGTGAAATCGAGGTCAAGAATTTTGTCCGAATCAAATACACGCGGATGATTGAAATCCAGCTCTTTCGGTTGATAAGGTCGGCTACCCGTCGCAACCACCAATTGTTTATAGACGATGGTTTCTTTGATGCCATCTTCACTAAAAATCAGAACCGTATTTTTATCTTGTACATAAGCACGACCATGATAGACATCGATATCGTTGCGATCATAGAAACGTGAATGTGTATCGACTTGTTGTTGGATCACTTTATGTGCGTTGCGCAACACTTGTTTCATGGTGAACTGTTTCCAGTCGCCCACTTTCTGAAACATTGGATCACGTTGATAACGAATAATACTCGACACGGTTTGACGCAAAGCTTTACTTGGAATCGTCCCCACATGGGTACAGTTACCGCCCAGCTGTTCGCGCACATCAATGATGGCAACACGCTTTCCAGACTTTGCCAGCTTCATTGCCGCGCCTTCGCCTGCCGGTCCTGAACCCAGTACCACAGCATCATATTTCAGGAAAGTTCCAGCAACGATCTCTTTGTTACGAGGCATTCAAAGCTCCTTATGCTAAATCTTTTTACAAACTTAGCGCTATTATGACCTAATCGAATTGTTTTTAGTGTATTTCAGCTGCATATATTGCTTGATAACCACATTTCGTAAATGAATAGTATTTTTGACCCATCAAATTACAATTTGGTTATAATGTAGCGTTACCTCCCTCGTCATAACAGTGGAAAATTGATATGTCTGAAAACCGTAAGCCTGAACAGGGTATTAAGCTTCGTGGCGCAGAAAAAGTTGCGCGTATTCCT
>JASLIY010000176.1 GCA_030152675.1 Acinetobacter sp. | reverse complement strand
AAATGTCGTAATGCCATGGTCACTCCACAATCATTGTTGCGCCAATAGGAAATTGACCAGCAATCTATTGTTGGTTGATTGATTAAAAAAAGGAGAATCGCCTAATATACTCTAATTTATAAGAAATGCAAAAAATTACAGCGTCTGATGACCATCAAGAAAGCGATCAACACAGTATTCAAAATAGGCGTTTGTTTCGGGATCATCTTTTGAAACATCGATGCCCATCAGTGTTTTCCACTCAAGGGCGTGAATAATACCCAGATAGAGTTGTGCGGAAAAAAAAGGCTGTGGACAGTGAATGATTTTTTGATTGTGCGCACTTTCAAGCGCCTTGGCGATGGCGGTTTGAATCATTTTGGGACCTTGCGAATAAATGTATTGCGCAAGCTCAGGTGCGGTCTTGGTACGTTCAATGATCAGGCGATAAAACGCAGCATTTTCAGCACTAATTAAATGCTGGTGAAAATTATTTAAATTTCGGATGAGATAGGCGCGTAAATCATCTTTGCTGGGTTCAAAAGTTGTGCAGATATCTTTGAAAAAGATGGCGATACGAAAGTCGCAAATCGCAATAAATAAGCCTTCTTTATTGCCAAAATACTTGTAGATCGTGGTTTTTGATCCGCCGGCAAGATTGACAATATCATCCAATGAAACGGCATCAAAACCATGCTCTAAAAATAGCGCACTGGCACATTCTAATAGGGCGAGACGACGTTGGTGACCACGACGTGTTTGTGGGGAGCTGTAGCCAGAAGTTTGCATCTCCGCAAAACATTTACTCATAAGTCACTAGAATCAAAGAATTAATACGTTGTACAGATTGTACCAAATAAGTCAATAAAATTCTGCTGCTAAAGTCGGCTATTTACATATTAACTTGATTGACGGTTTCAAAAATAACGTGACCGCTGGGACTAAAGTTTTAGAGCTTTTGACCTAAAAAGTCATATGAGTTCACATTTTTGCGGCTATACTCGAATTTCGATAAATAAAGTGAATACTGTGGAAGGGAATATGACAGCACAAACGTCTGCAGGTTTAAGATTTAGACAAGCAATAGAAATCGAAAAACCATTACAGATTATTGGGACAGTAAACGCTTACGCGGCCATGATGGCAAAGCAAGTCGGTTATAAAGCGATTTATGTGTCAGGTGCAGGGGTTGCAAACTACTCTTATGGCTTACCTGATCTGGGGATCACAAGTTTAGACAATGTCCTTGAAGATGTTCGTCGTATTACTGAGCGTGTGGATACACCGTTGTTGGTGGATATTGATACCGGCTGGGGTGGTGCATTCAATATCGCGCGTAGTGTTAAAGAAATGATTCGTGCGGGCGCTGCTGCTGTGCACATCGAAGATCAAGTGGCGCAAAAGCGTTGCGGTCATCGTCCAAACAAAGAAATCGTGACCCAACAAGAAATGGTTGACCGCATTAAAGCGGCCGTCGATGCGAAAACAGATTCTAACTTTGTGGTGATGGCACGTACCGATGCCTTACAAAAAGAAGGTCTGCAAGCTGTGATCGATCGCGCATGTGCATGTGTTGAAGCTGGTGCAGATGCTATTTTCGCTGAAGCGATGACGGATATCACCATGTACAAAACAGTGTGTGATGCAGTCGGTGTACCTGTATTGGCCAATATCACTGAATTTGGTGATACGCCATACTATACCGTAGATGAGCTTGGCGAGCAGGGCATCAGTATGGTGCTGTATCCATTGTCTCCAACCCGTGCAATGCAAAAAGCGGCTTTGGAAGTGATGCAGTCGATTCGTAAAAATGGCACACAAGTCAATGTGCTCGATCAAATGCAGCAACGTAAAGAGCTGTATGAATTCCTTGATTATCATACTTTTGAAAATACTTTAGATAAATTGTTTAAGCAGGAGAGCTAAAATGGCTGAAGGAAAAGTACTCACAGGCGCAGGATTGCGTGGACAAGTCGCTGGAAAAACGGCGTTGTCAACTGTAGGTAAAAGCGGCGCAGGTTTAACCTATCGTGGTTATGATGTAAAAGACCTTGCAGAAAATTGCCAATTTGAAGAAGTTGCGTATCTGATCTTCTTTGGTGAATTGCCGACAGCCGAACAGCTCAAAACATATAAAGCAAAATTAAAATCTTTACGTGTATTACCTCAAGCACTCAAAGATGTACTCGAGCGCATTCCGGCAGATTCACATCCAATGGATGTGATGCGTACGGGTGTTTCCATGTTGGGTAACTTGGAAACAGAAGCGAGCTTTGATCAACAACAAGATGTTGCAGATCGTATTTTAGCGACTTTGCCAGCGATCATTTGTTATTGGTATCGCTACAGCCATGATGGCGTTCGTATCGAAGAAAACACCGATGATGACTCAATTGGCGCACAATTCTTGCATTTGTTACGTGGTGAAAAACCAAATGAATTGCATGAACAAGTCATGAACGTTTCTTTGATCTTGTATGCAGAGCATGAGTTCAACGCATCAACGTTTACAGCGCGCGTATGTGCATCGACATTGTCAGATATGCACTCATGTATTACCGGTGCGATTGGTTCCTTACGTGGTCCTTTGCATGGCGGCGCCAATGAAGCTGCGATGGAAATGATTGAAAACTGGACCTCTGCTGACCAAGCTGAACAAGAAATGTTGGGCAAGTTAGCACGTAAAGAGAAGATCATGGGCTTCGGTCATGCGATCTATAAAGACAATGATCCGCGTAATGACATCATTAAACTGTGGTCTGAGCGTTTGGCCAAAGATGTTGGTGATACTGTGCTCTATCCAGTATCAGTACGTTGTGAAGAAGTCATGTGGCGTGAAAAGAAATTGTTCTGTAATGCAGACTTTTTCCATGCTTCAGCCTATCACTTCATGGATATCGCAACCAAACTGTTCACGCCAATCTTTGTGATGAGTCGTGTCACTGGTTGGGCCGCACATGTCATGGAGCAACGTGCAGACAATCGTATTATTCGTCCAAGTGCTGAATATACTGGTCCTGAATTGCGTAAAGTGACACCGATTGAGCAACGTTAATCGGATCAAGCCTGCGACTGTGAACTGTAAGTCTTGATCTTGCCTCACAGTTGCGCAAATACAAACAGAGCCTCAATTGAGGCTCTGTTTGTATTTGCGCGTTTTAATGGGTGTTGATGGGATTGCGTGGATACAACTTAGTCAACCAAAGTGGTTTTACTTTCCTCTTCATCCTCATCGTCGGTTGAGTCCATGCCCAAGTCTTTGAGTTTACGAGTGAGTGTGTTGCGCCCCCAACCCAAGAGCTCGGCTGCATGACGTTTACGACCACGTGTTTGCGTCAGTGCAGCGGTAATCAGTGTGCGTTCAAACATTGGTGAGGCAATGTCTAAAATCTTCATTTCCCCATTTTTAAGTTTCTGCATCGCCCAGAGCCCAAGCAATTCATCCCATTGTTGGTCAGGCACCGCAGCGCTGATGCTTTCAACTGTGCTCACTTCAGCTGTTTTTTGAATCGGAATTTGCTTAAGTTCAGTTGGGAGATCTTCGGGATACACCTCACGACTGGTGATCATCACCGTAAGCCAGCGGCACGTATTTTCAAGCTGACGTACATTGCCGGGCCATGGCAATTTCTGCATATATTCTTGAGTTTCTTGACGCAAAATCTTGGGGCTTACCCCCAGTTCTTTACCTGCGCTGGCCAAAAAGTGCTGTGCCAACATTGGAATATCTTCACTGCGATGGGCGAGTTTTGGGATGTGAATGCGGATCACATTGAGACGATGATATAAGTCTTCGCGGAAACGTCCATCATGAACCAATTTTTCCAGATCTTGATGCGTGGCTGCGACGATACGGACATTGACACGTACTGGAATGTGGCCGCCAACGCGATAGAACTCGCCATCTGCCAAGACGCGGAGTAGACGTGTTTGAGTTTCAAATGGCATATCGCCAATTTCATCAAGGAATAAGGTGCCGCCATTGGCTTGTTCAAAACGACCTTGGCGTTGGCTATTGGCCCCAGTAAAAGCCCCTTTCTCATGGCCGAAAAGCTCGGTTTCGATCAAATCTTTGGGGATGGCAGCCATATTCAAGGCAATAAAGGGCTTGCTGCCACGAGGAGAATGGCGATGCAACGCGTGTGCAACCAGTTCTTTGCCTGTTCCGGATTCACCATTAATCAACACGGTAATGTGGGATTGCGATAGTCGTCCGATGGCACGGAAGACTTCTTGCATTGCAGGGGATTCACCAATGATTTCGGTGGATTGAATCGGGGCAGCTTTGGCAGATTCTTGTTGTTGGAGTTTATTAATATGCATGATGGCGCGATTGACCAATGCCAAAGCTTCATCAATATCAAAGGGCTTCGGTAGATATTCAAATGCGCCCGTCTGGTAACTAGAGACAGCAGACTCAAGATCAGAATGTGCGGTCATGATGATCACGGGCAAGTCTGGATAGTTGTTTTTGACTTTGCCTAAAAAGGTCAGGCCATCAATGCCTGGCATGCGGATGTCAGTTAAAATCACATCAGGTGTGTTTTCAGCAATATCATCGAGTGCAGATTGGGCATCTTCGAAGCTGGTGACATCGAATCCTTCTTCTTTAAATGTTTTTTCTAAGACCCAACGCATGGCTCGATCATCATCAATCACCCAAATTTTATGTTGCGACATGATTCGACTCCCAAGGTAAATAAAGACTAAAAGTGGTTTTCCCGGGAATAGATTGGCAGGCAATCATTCCGTTGTGTTGGTGCATAATATTTTGAGCAATACTTAATCCTAAGCCCGTGCCTTTGGCGCGTCCTGAAACCAAAGGATAAAAAACAGCTTCCAGCAGCTCTTCTGGAATACCAGGGCCATTGTCTTCAATATCAATCCGCAGGGTGGATTTGTGTAAAACACTATTAATCGTGACCAGGCGTTGAATTCTGGTGCGTAATGTCAGTGCGGGCTGTTGATCTTGGTCACGCTCGAGATAGAAATCTTTATTTTCCGTCATGGCTTGCACTGCATTAACGCTGATATTGAGCATGACTTGTATGAGTTGATCGCGATCTGCAAATATTTCTGGCAGTGATAGATCATAATCACGCGTAATTTTAATTTTCTTTTTGGTTTGATTGACGATCAATGAGCGTACACGTTCTAAGGGTTCATGGATATTGACCAAGCAATAACTGGGAAGCTGTCGCGAGCCGAGCATGGTGTCCGCAAGGGTTCTCAGTCGATCTACTTCACTGATAATGACATCCGTAAACTCAGTGTATTGCGGATCATTTAGGCTGCGTGCTAAGAGTTGTGTTGCGCCACGAATACCGCCGAGTGGGTTTTTGATCTCATGTGCGACTCCGCGAATCAATTGACGCGTCACTTGGTGCTGTTGAATCAGGTTGTCTTCTTTGGCAATTTTAAGCATCCGATCAATTGGATTGAGTTCAATCAGCAATAAAGGATGGTTGGCTTTGCCGGCATTGAGTTGTGAAACTGAGTAGTCCACATGTACATCTTTGAAGTTCACAATAATCGTGGCTTCACGACGTGTATAGGCTTGACCTTTGTTTAAGGTATTGAGTAAGGCCTCATGGGTGTTGAAGCTATCATTGGCTGCATGCAAGATATTGAGTACAGATAGGCCAGAAGCACGCAGTAAACTAATATCAAACAACGCTTCACAGGCAGAGTTTAAATAGAAAATATTTAAATCTCGATCGACCAATAGGATGGCAGTCGTTAAATTATCAACCAAGAGTCGGTAGTCGATAGTGGGATAATTTTGCATTGATCCAAAGGTCCTGTATTAAAATAGCGCAGCGCTAACATTGGTTTGTTTGATTTTCCCCATAATGGGACATATTATCGACTCAAAGTGTACTCAATAAAGCAATATGTGCGCCAACTTGGATTGAGTAAATGAATATCGTTGAAAAAAACACGAATAAATTAGAATAATTTTGTGCACTAGACGTCATTGCGCTTAAAGCTAGCATCATTATAGGCTTGGGTGGTTTAAAGTAGTGCAAAATAAACAAATTGTAAAAAAGTTGCAATATTTTGGTGCAGAACTGAAAGAGTGTGGATTTCGGCTGTTTTTATATTGAGAAAAGTCATACAATACGCGCATTCCAGTGGAGCGTGAATTCATGAAATCCCCCAAAGTCGGTTTTGTTTCTTTAGGTTGTCCTAAGGCATTGGTCG
>JASLIY010000143.1 GCA_030152675.1 Acinetobacter sp. | reverse complement strand
TGGAATTGCTTTAGATTTATCATGTTGACGTAATACGTTTTCAGGCATGTCATCTGCCATCAACAGACTTAACCAATCGATCAGTTCAGAAGTCGAAGGTGGTTTCTTTAAACCGGCAACTTGACGTAATTTAAAGAATATTTTCAGTGCTTCACTGACTAACGTGGTTGAAATCTTCGGGAAATGAACATCAATGATTTCACGCATTGTCGCTTCATCTGGAAATTCAATATAGTGAAAGAAACAGCGACGCAAAAATGCATCAGGCAATTCTTTCTCATTATTGGAGGTGATGATCACGATCGGACGCTGAACAGCTTGAATGGTCTCTCCTGTTTCATAAACAAAGAACGACATTTTATCCAGCTCATGCAGCAAATCATTAGGGAACTCAATATCAGCTTTATCAATTTCATCAATCAGGAGCACACAGCGTTCTTCACTGCTAAAGGCTTCCCACAACTTGCCCGGTTTGATGTAGTTTTTGATGTCATAGACACGCTCGTCACCAAGTTGACTGTCACGTAAACGTGAGACAGCATCGTACTCATACAAACCCTGTTGTGCCTTGGTGGTCGATTTAATATGCCATGTGATCAGCTTTAAGCCCAAACTTTCAGCCACTTGCTCAGCCAGCAGGGTTTTTCCAGTACCTGGCTCACCTTTGACCAATAAAGGCTTTTGCAATTGACGTGCAGCCTTAACCGCGAGTTTTAAACTATCCGTTGCAATATATTGACTGCTGCCGGAAAATTGTTGTTGATCTACAGACATATTTCGATAACCTTATTTTTGTATTTAAAGTGGTGAAACGTTTTTACGACGTTTTTGTTGATTCATATTAAACTTTGACCACAGATAACCCAAGATCAATCCCACGCCCATCACAAAAGCAATGATCGAAAGATTTGACCAAATCAGCACCGAATCCTTGGTCAAGATACCGAAAAGTAAACCAAAGGTTGCAGGTGCGATGTCTGAGTTTGGACCTTCAGAAATGGTCGGTGAAGCCACCAAGGCAAATAAAATGATCCATAAGATCCCACCAATCGGCTTAGGCATGCGTCGTGTAATCGAATACCAACACCACAAAATAATCAATGCGCCCACGATATACACCGTCACGGCGATACTGTCTTCAGGGACAGTATCGAGTACGCTTAATAAATTTGCCCACACCCCAGGCTGATCATCACGCACCACGCAAGCCCTCTGGTTCAACCGCGTTCGGATTAATTAAGCCTTCTGGTGGCATTTGTACAAAAAAACCTTTACTTTCAAGCGAGTCAAGCACATGTAGTAAATTAACGCGCGCCAGCTTTTTGGTCACGGAGAGATCAAGATGCATGACAAATGTCGCGCGACCAAAAGTTTGGCGCAACATATCTGGAACAGATGCTAAGGGATCAGCATCATCGTCTTGAACTTCGGTGTTTGGACGAGCAACGTAAAGATACATTTCATCTTTTTTGCTCGATTTATAAATATCACAATGCATATATAAAAACGACGTAAATTAAATTCGAGAAACAGCATACAACAAAATGCTGATGCTTACATTAAACTTTAAGCGTGCCGGCAGGGTATTTCAGTCGCTCAGTTCAGGATTTAAGCCTGAACCTTCATCTGTTGCGCTAAATAATCAATATCCTGATTTAACAGCTCAATCAAAGGTTGTGTCAAAACCTCGTAGCGCCATCCCAAAAGGAATTCCGGCAAATCCTGTTCATCACCATGGAAGACCACATGTTGATATACGCTATTTAACCACTTTTTACGCATCAACACTTCTTTAGGAACTTGAGTTTGCTGCACGACCTGCTCAATAAGCTCATCAACACTTTGGGTCACGCCCTTAGATGAATGCTTGATTGGACGCGCAATCCGCAATGGCCATTGCGCTGGATCAGGTAAAAAGCGCAGTAAATCTAAAATGGTTTTACCATGCTCACGCACAATCGACGGGCGAATGTCTTTAATCTGTGCCAATTGAAAATTATTTTTTGGATTTTTTTCAACCAAATCAATCATGCTGGAATTTTTTAAGATAAAGCTACGCGGTTGATTTAAAGCTTTGACCACATATTCTCGCCACACACATAACTGCTGCAGCTGCATTAACTGCTTCGGCGAATGACGATAATTTCCCACATCGGTATAGAGTTTGTCTTGAGGAAGTTCCGATGCGATTTCGAGACTTAAGTGTTTACAGTCTTCTAGCGCAAACTGGTACATGCCCTTCTGATCTAATTCCGCTTTGACTTTTGAAGCCAACTGCATGATATATAAAACATCATTGGCAGCATATTGCATTTGCTCATCACTTAAAGGACGCGCCAACCAATCTGAACGGGTTTGATCCTTATCAATATCGATCTCAAGCATGTTTTTCAATGCATTTTGATAACTCACCTGTAAGCCATGTCCGAGGAAAGACATGCCAACTTGCGTATCAAAAACATTATGCAAACTTTTTTTCTGCGCATAATGATAAATCAGATCGACATCTTCACTACAGGCATGAAATATGGTTTGTTCTGCTTGGTATATTTTCTGCCAAAATTCACTTAAATCCAGACTGGTGCCGTCCAGAAGAAAAATTTGATGATTTACATTGATTTGTAATACACCGAGCTTGGGCCAGTAAGTATCAACTTTAATAAATTCTGTATCTAAACCATAAATTGAGCTTTGACCCATTAAGTTCAGAACATTATCGAGTTCAGCTTGTTGTTGGATAAATTGAAACATGTTCGTGTTGAGTCAAAATAATATATTCAAATTAAACAATATTTTACATCAGTACAAGACTTTTAAATATAGTATTTTTACACTAATTTCCTAAAAAAGTTAAAATTTGTAATAAATCAATCACATTAATTTGTTTTTTAACCGACAGGTCAATTTTTACAAATATCAATTTCTGCGATGCGCGATTGGATTGTGCTTTTCAACACTTGATAATATTGGCATAAATTTTTTATTTGTGGCGAGGAAATGTGCTGACAATTGTAAACGCAATCGCTGTTTTTAAAGAAATAAGTACATAAAGCACTTATTTCATTTTCATGCGATTATGTAGCGCTTGGCTCAAAGTATGACTATCCACATATTCCAACTCCCCACCCTGCGGAACACCTTGCGCGATCCGAGTCATATGTATAGGGAGATGTTTGGTGGCTTCAAGCAGATAATGTGCTGTGGCTTGACCTTCAATGGTGGCATTGGTGGCCAAAATTACTTCTTGAATCTGACCTTCTGTCAAACGCTGGACCAAATATGGGATACCGATCTCTTCAGGTCCAATACCATCGAGTGGCGATAAATGTCCACCCAAGACATGATACTTCCCTCTAAAGCTTCCACTTTGTTCGATCGCCATCACATCCGCAGGTGACTCCACCACACACAGGAGTTGATCATCACGTTCATCAGATAAGCAAATATCACACAATTCATGTTCGGTCAGAGAGCGACAGGTCCGACATTCATGGATATAGCTGGTTGCCTCATTCAGCGCATGTGCCAACAGCACTGCACCTTCACGATTTTTCATAATCAGATGCAATGCCATGCGCTGGGCAGACTTCGGCCCAACGCTTGGCAATATACGTAACGCTTGCACCAGTTGATCAAAACGATCACTAAACACAATATGCGTCCTTAAAACATGCCCGCCAAACCTGGTGGTAAGCCCATGCCTTTGTTGGCCGCTTGCATTTTCTGCTCGCTAATAGCTTCAGCTTGACGTGCAGCATCATTAATCGCAGCAGCAATCAAGTCTTCAATCATATCTGGATCATCTTGCAATAATTCAGGATTAATTTCGATTCGTTTAACCACATTGCGGCAAGTCATGGTGACTTTCACTAAACCACCGCCAGCTTCAGCATGTACTTCAGTTTGGCCTAACTCTTCTTTCGCCTTTTTAACATTTTGTTCCATGTCTTTTTGCATACGCTGCGCTTGCTGCATCAACATATTAATGTTCATAAAGTACTCCAAATCATTTTGTTCGTTAAATTAAATCTAAACCACGCGCGAGATCGCGAATAATATCATCTATATCTTCTAATCCCACAGAAACTCGTATTAAACCTTCATCAATTCCTGCTGCCTGCTTGGCTTCTACCGACAATTTGCCATGTGTGGTGGTCGCAGGATGGGTAATCGTGGTCTTCGCATCACCTAGATTGCCGGTAATAGAAATAAAATGGGTATGGTCGATGACTTTCCAAGCCTGTTCTCTGCCACCCACGACTTTAAATGACACCATGCCACTCCAGCCCTGTTGTTGGCGTTTGGCCAAGGCATGACCAGGATGATCTTCAAATCCAGCAAAATAAACTTTTTCAACTTTCGGATGTTGCTTCAGCCAATGTGCCAACTGTTCAGCACTACGACTGTGTTCGCGCATCCGTATTCTTAAGGTTTCTAAACCTTTCAGAATGACCCATGCATTAAAAGGACTCATCGAAGGACCGGTGGTACGCACATAAGCATGTACCTCTTCCATCAACTGCTGTGAACCCAACACGGCGCCACCCAATGCTCGACCTTGACCATCCAGATATTTGGTTCCTGAATAGATCACCAGATCGGCGCCCAACTGTAAGGGTTTCTGCAGGATCGGGGTACATATCGTATTATCAATCGCAAATAATGCCTGATGTGCATGTGCAAGAGCCGACAAGGCTTGAATATCTGCAATTTCAATCAAAGGATTGGAAGGTGACTCTACAAACAATAACTTGGTATTGGGACGAATCGCACTTTCCCATGCATGAAGATCTGTCAAATCAACAAAATCAACCGCAATATCAAATTTTTTGACGTATTTTTCAAATAAGGCAACGGTTGAACCAAATACAGCGCGCGAACAAATCACATGATCGCCGGCTTTTAGAAAGGTCATCGCGACCGCCATGATGGCTGCCATGCCGGAACTGGTCGCCACAGCACGTTCAGCACCTTCAAGTGCTGCAAGGCGTTTTTCAAACATCGCGACAGTTGGATTGGTAAAACGAGAGTAAATATTGCCTGGCATCTCACCTGAGAATTTTGCAGCAGCTTCAGCGGCAGTCTCATAAGTAAAAGATGAGGTTAAAAAAATAGGTTCTGCGTGTTCGCCTTCAAAACTTGGGGTATGCCCTGTACGAATGGCGAGTGTGTCTAATTGATATTCAAGGTCGTCGTGTTGACTCATTTCTATGCACCAGTGGAGGGACTGCTATAATTCATTGTTACCAACATTCTGAGCGCCCGAGGTATTTAAGGTCAAGGTAAAATATAAAAAGTTCGCTTAGACTTCAGCCAACCCTCATTATCTAGAGCCTTATAACGCCCATGTCAGTCCTGAAGCATAAAGTGAAACAGCATCAAGATAAACTTAAAAATCTATCTCGACGCATATTTCATGGACGCACATTTGTACTTTCACAAAGTACCCCCTATGAAGTTATCGCGACATTTGGGCAAACTCGTATTCGATATTATGCAGCTCAGGAACGTAAATATGCCGAGCCATTGGTATTTATTGCACCACTGGCGATTAATATGGCGATTTATGATCTATTCCCTTATCGCTCGTTGGTACAGTATTTTAGCCAAGCAGGTTTCGATGTGTATTTACTCGATTGGGGGAAGCTCGATTACTCACATCGTCAGTTAAATTTTTTGAAATTTATTGATGAATATATTCCGCGTTGTATCAAAGAGATCCAAACACACGCGCAACAAGAGAAAATCTCCTTGCATGGTTGGAGCATGGCAGGTCTTTTTGCCTTGCTGTATACCGCCAAACACCAACCCAATACAGTTAAAAACTTAATTATTCTTGGCAGCCCAATCGATAGTTTCGCTTCTGGTCCGATCGGCAAACTGTATAAAAATCTGAATAGCTTGCTAGAGCAGCATCCTAGATTCAAACACAGTCTATTTAAACGCCGCCTTCCCTATATTTTGACCCACTCCCCCGGAATATTAAATGCGATTGGCTTTAAACTCTTGGACCCCAAAGGTTGGTATCAAGGTCATAAACAACTTTTACAGAATTTAAATGACCCGCAGTTCTTATATGAACATGCGACTTTAGGACACTTTCTTAATCATATGGTTGACTATCCTGGTGGTATTAATCAGGATATGTTGTTGCATATATGGTTACGTAACCCATTAAAACATGGGCGAATAAGATTAGATCAACAGCTGATTGATCTAAAATCGATTGACTGTGCATTATTTGTTGGTGCCGGTGAAAATGATCAAATGGTGACTGCAGCAGCGGTTCAACCGCTGACCTCGTTGACCAGTAGCACGGATCTCACATTTAGCTTGATTCCCGGTGG
>JASLIY010000141.1 GCA_030152675.1 Acinetobacter sp. | reverse complement strand
TTAACAAATAGTAATCAATAGTAATAGTAAGAATTTTAAAAATGCGAATACTTACTGCGATGGACGTTTAAGTATTCGCAGATCATAACAATGTTCGAAGTGGTTAAAGGTAATTAAATGAATCTACACGAGTATCAAGCGAAAGCACTGTTGAAAAAATATGGAATGCCAGTTCAAGAGGGTATTCTTGCGACCAATGCAGACGAAGCTGTTGCAGCGTTTGAACAATTGGGCGGAAAATTCGCAGTCATGAAAGCTCAGGTCCATGCAGGTGGTCGTGGTAAGGCCGGTGGTGTAAAAGTTGCTAAAACCAAAGAAGATGTGATTGCATTTGCAAATGGCATTATTGGAACCAACTTGGTCACTTATCAAACCGATGCCAATGGTCAACCTGTAAACAGCATTATCGTTGCTGAAGATGTTTACCCAGTCGAACGTGAACTTTATTTAGGTGCAGTGGTTGATCGCTCAAGCCGCCGTATCACGTTCATGGCATCAACCGAGGGTGGTGTCGAAATTGAAAAAGTTGCAGAAGAAACACCTGAAAAAATCTTAAAAGTTGAAGTCGACCCATTGGTCGGTTTACTCCCATTCCAAGCCCGTGAAGTGGCATTTCAATTGGGCTTGAAAGACAAGCAAATCAATCAATTCGTCAAAATCATGTCTGCGTCTTATCAAGCATTCGTTGAAAATGACTTCGCATTATTCGAGATCAACCCACTTTCAGTCCGTGAAAATGGTGAAATCTTATGTGTTGATGCCAAAGTCGGTATCGATTCAAACGCGCTGTATCGTCTTCCTGAAGTGGCTGCATTACGCGACACCTCTCAAGAAAATGAGCGTGAACTCAAAGCATCTGAATTTGATCTGAACTATGTTGCACTTGAAGGCAACATCGGTTGTATGGTTAACGGTGCTGGTCTTGCGATGGCGACCATGGACATCATCAAGTTGTATGGCGGTCAACCTGCAAACTTCCTTGACGTAGGTGGCGGTGCAACCAAAGAACGTGTGATCGAAGCGTTCAAAATCATCTTGGCAGACAGTTCTGTACAGGGTGTATTGATCAATATCTTCGGTGGTATTGTACGTTGTGACATGATTGCTGAAGCAATTATTGCAGCGGTTCAAGAAGTAAACGTGACTGTACCTGTTGTTGTTCGCCTAGAAGGCAATAACGCAGAACTCGGTGCAAAATTACTGGATGAATCGGGTCTTAAACTTATTTCTGCAGAAGGCTTGGCTGATGCTGCAGAAAAAATTGTTGCTGCAGTAAAAGCGTAAGGAGTATCACATGAGCGTATTAATTAATAAAGACACCAAAGTTCTGGTACAAGGCTTTACGGGTAAAAACGGTACATTTCACTCTGAACAAGCCATCGCCTATGGCACAAAAGTTGTTGGTGGTGTAACTCCAGGTAAAGGTGGTCAAACTCATATTGGTTTGCCAGTTTTCAATACCATGAAACAAGCTGTACGTGAAACTCAAGCCGATGCTTCTGTGATTTACGTCCCTGCACCATTTGTTTTGGATTCAATCGTTGAAGCGGTTGATTCTGGTGTTGGCCTGATTGTGGTCATCACTGAAGGTGTGCCAACGATAGATATGTTGAAAGCAAAACGTTATATCGAAACCTATGGCAATGATGTCCGTTTGGTTGGTCCTAACTGTCCGGGCGTGATCACTCCAGGCGAATGTAAAATCGGCATTATGCCAGGTCACATTCACCAACCGGGTCGTATTGGCATTATCTCGCGTTCAGGTACGTTGACTTATGAAGCTGTGGCACAAACCACCAAGCTTGGTTTAGGTCAGTCAACCTGTATCGGGATTGGTGGTGACCCGATTCCAGGTATGAACCAAATCGATGCATTGAAATTGTTCCAAGACGATCCTGCAACGGATGCGATCATCATGATTGGTGAGATTGGTGGTTCTGCTGAAGAAGAAGCAGCTGAATATATCCAGTCCAATGTTAGCAAGCCTGTTGTTGGCTATATCGCGGGTGTGACTGCACCTGCAGGTAAGCGTATGGGTCATGCGGGCGCGATCATCTCGGGCGGTAAAGGTACTGCAGAAGAAAAATTTGCAGCCTTTGAAAAAGCGGGTATGGCTTATACTCGTAGCCCAGCAGAGCTAGGTTCAACCATGCTTGAAGTTTTGAAAGACAAAGGTATGGCTTAATTAAGCCTAAACTTTTGCAACTTGACTGAGTTGATCTAAACTCAGTCAAGTTGAAATCTAAAACAGCCTCCTTGAAAAGGGGGCTGTTTTTTTATGGTGGATTTGCGCTAAATACTGTGCTTGAAGATAAAAAATGTATATAACAAAGGTTTAGAAATGAGAATGAGGACAATGTTTTGCGTCAACTTATCAAGCCGATCTTGATCTCTGGAATTTTTGTGCACTCGCAAGCATTCGCAGAGGTGATAAGCATGACACCCAAGCCTTATTTTGATTTCAACGCGCAGCAGGATGAAGATATTTTAGATATTGAATATGACAAACAAAAAACCAATTATTCTGTACTTAGCAACAAGCTCTATCAAAATGAAAGAATCAAAGTATTTAATTACACCGCCTATGACCGTGATCAAATCGGCAATCAACTACAGTCATCCGATTTAAAATTAGATCATCTCGGTGATTTGTCTATCTCTTTTGGTTATGGGATCGAATGGCGTGTCAATCCACGCAATAAGATTGGCTACGAATATTTATCTAGCTTTCCTTATGATCGCGGTGAGTTGATCCGATTGTTTTGGGTCAGGGCACTTTAGATCTTCTGTGAGGCTCTGCTGATCTCGATGAGTGATCTTTATTGGTGCTGAGTTGTCTACTTGAGTTGTCAGAGCGAGAGGCATTCAGTATTGTTTTAAAATTATGAACTAATTATGCTAAAACAGATACAAGATGCAACATTGCATCCCGCCAGCCTACATCACTCAGCGTTACCTTAGTCACATATTTGAATGAATAGGGTTGAGAAAATGATAAAAACATTGGCGATATTGGGATTTATTTCAACGGCTTTAGTGGGGTGTATGGTTGCCCCCTATGATGATCGACCACATCAGGGGCGGTACGACCGTAATCCGGGCCATAACACGGTTTATCGCAAAGATTCCCGTCACCCGAGTTATAACCGAGGTAATTCAGAGTTGCATCGTAATGATTCACATCGCAAGCCCGATGTAAAATGGCAAAATAAAAAGTGGGAGAAAGATCGTAAGCAATGGGAAAAAGATCGCAAGCAGCGAGAGAAAGATTATAAGCGCGATCATCGTCGATAATATTATCGCATCATGCAATGATCGAAGTTAAAAAAAGGGCTTTTGCCCTTTTTTTATTTTAAAAACGGTCAGATTTTAATCTGATCTCGTCATTGGATGCTGAATTAAGCCGCAGACTGGACTGTTTTTTGAAACAGTCCTGCACGGACTTTTCCAGCTTTGGTCTCTTTGATCAATTGCCATGAGGATGGGAGCTGTAAGTCACTTAAACGGCAGTCAGCTTCAATATAAACTAAACCTTGATCCTTGAGCAATGGATCGACTGCTTCTGCAAAACTGCTCCATAAGTTGAGTTGATAAGGCGGATCAAGGAAGACCAGATCAAACTCATCTTTGAGGGAGGGGAGTGCTCGCTCTGCGGTACTGCACAGCAGTTTGGCATTTTGCGCTTGTAGTAGTTCGATATTTTGTCTAAGAAATTTACACTGTTCCTGTTGCGGCTCGATCATCAACACATGTGCAGCACCACGTGATAAGGCTTCAAAAGCCAATGCGCCTGAACCGGTGCAAAGATCAAGAACCCGAGCATTTTGGATATCCCACATCAGCCAATTGAACAGCGTTTCACGCACTCGGTCAGGAGTTGGGCGTAAATGATCAATGGGTGCAAATGGGAGCTGACGTCGCTTCCATTCACCACCAATAATACGCAGCTGATTATTTCCTTTACTCACTTATCTGTTCCTCATTGACTGCAGGTGCAGTGGGGGTTGCGCTACTGCTTGGACGGTTTGCAGTTGCTGCGGTTGATGGTTGTGGTGTACTTGGCGTTGACGCCGGTGCGTTCGCTGCTGGCATACCGCTATTCGGCAGCTCACCCGGTTTAATCCCAGCGGTCATTAGGCCACCACTGACTTGATGTGTTGCGGGAATTAATGGATTTTTCTGACGTTGTAATATCCAGTAATCCATAATCGGACGAGCAATGCGCGCTGCAGAACCCCCATGGCGGCCATTTTCCCAAATCACAGCAATGGCGATTTCAGGATTTTCAGCCGGCGCAAAGCCGACAAACAGGCCGTGATCGAGTTGACGTTCAGTCAGGATCGACTCATTGTAGCGTTTGCCCTGTGCAATACTTTTGACCTGTGCAGTACCAGTTTTACCTGCGATTTGGTAATGCGGTGATTTGATCCCACGGCCGGTCCCAGTTTGAATCACATCCACCATAGCATCACGCATTTTGATCCAATCTTCTTCAGTCCCATTAAAGTTGATCTTACCCGTCGGGGCATTGATCACTTCATGTGGTTTTGAACCTTTGGTTTCTCGAAGTACATGTGGGGTGACGTGTGCACCATGATTGGCGGTAATCGCAGTGGCCATGGCCAATTGTAGGGGGGTTGCAATAAATGCACCCTGACCAATACTGACCGAAATAGTTTCGCCTTTGAGCCACTTACTTTTACGGGTACGCATTTTCCATTCAGGATTTGGGTAGAGACCAGAGCTTTCGCTTGGTAAGTCCACCCCAGTTTTTTCTCCGAACCCGAATTGGCGCATCCATTCATTCATGCGATCAATACCGAGTTGGTAGGACAAGGTGTAATAGTAGGTGTCACAAGAAATCACGATGGACTTGTGCATATTGACACTGCCATGTCCGGTTTTTTTCCAGTCACGGAATTTATGCGAATCGCCAGGTAAATGGAAATAACCCGGATCTTGGATGGCAGTTCCCCAATCCACCACGCCATAATGAATACCCGCCAAAGCTTCCATCGGCTTAATGGTCGAGCCGGGTGGGTAAGAGCCTTGTAAGGCACGGTTATATAAAGGCTGATCGAGGTTGTCACGCAGCGCACTATAGTCTGTATGACCAATCCCGGTGACAAACAAATTGGGGTTAAAGCTTGGGCTAGAAACCAGTGCTAAGATTTCTCCTGTGCGCGGGTCCATCGCCACGATTGCGCCACGGCGGCCTGCGAGCTGTTCCGCAGCGACAGACTGTAGCCCATAATCGAGGGATAAATACAGGTCATTGCCGCGGATCGATTCTTTGCGGCCCAAGTGACGTAGCACATTCCCATGCGCATCAGCTTCAATGGATTCATAGCCCGGTACACCATGCAATAAATCTTCATAGGATTTTTCGACCCCGATCTTACCGATCAGGTTGGTGCTAGCATAGGCATCTTTGTCGATACTTTTTAATTCTTTATCATTGATACGACCAACATAGCCGATGACATGTGCAAACAATTCACCGTGCGGATAATAACGCGTCATTTGCGTTTCAATATAAACACCCGGGAACTGGTATTTAACCTCACTGAACTTGGCAATATCAGTTTCAGTCAAATTGAGCTTGAGGGTGACACGTTCAGTTTTACGTGCAGTCTTGGCACGACTCTTAAAGCGTTCTACATCTTCAGTGCTTAATTGCAACAGGGGCGTCAGACGTTGTAGCGTATCATCGAGATCCGTGATATCGGCCTTACTCAGTGTTGCGGTAAATACTGGATAGTTATCCGCGAGTAAAATACCATTTCGATCGTAAATATAGCCACGAGACGGCGCAATCGGTTGCAGGCGAATGCGGTTTTTATCCGAAGCGTTACTAAACTCCTCATGATGTACGATCTGTAAATAAGCGTAGCGTGCCACCAAAAGCAGCATGCACAGAAACACGAAACCAATCGCAATAAAGACTCGGCTTCGAAAGATGCGCTTTTCTTGTTGAACATTTTTTAGAGGAAACTGCTGCTTCATAGGGGATGACTTGCTCAGCACTTGGTGAGGTTAAACTAAAGCAAAAGATTTTACCTTAGAATTGCTTAAAAGAATTAAATAAAAGAATTAAATAATTGAGCTAAGGGCCTGAATTGCTGCGTCGCTTTGACTTTTTAGACAGTAAAATTATAGGGTTTTGTATATAAGGGAAATGTTATTTCTGTTAGAGTCAAATTCGAAGGACTTAAGAATTTGATGATGGAAAACGAGGGAATTTGGAGAAAAAATGAAAAAAATCTATCCCTTTTTGATGCTTATTATGTTTGCTAATCAATCACATGCTAATATTAAGGACGATTTACTACAACCTAAACTTAAAGCTGAGGATGCATCGACCTTGAACGCGGGAGCAGGCTTAACCATGAAGCTTGCACATCTGAATGCAGAGTGGGTCAATCCCTATGGTATTGCCTATACCAAACTCGGTGCTTTCACCAATGGCGATCATGCCTTTGGTGCACAAGTTGGTTTTCGTTATCCCATCGTCCTGACTGGAAAAGACAAAAATGGTTATTACTTGGGGGTTTATGCTGGACATCTCAAAAGTAAAGCCTTTGCTGGAAGTGATGAAACTCAGCTCGGTGCTGGCGTAGATTTGTCTTATGTCTTACTCAACAAAGAACGTATCAGTACTTTTAGTGTCGGCTTAGGTGGCGGTGAAAAAGTATCTGTAGGAAATTCAACGGTGATTGACAGTAAACCGGTTATACAGTTTGCCTATACCTTGAGTCTGGGTTTTTAAATTGTCATGTTAAATAGTTTATTTGACTACAAATAGAAATAAATACGAGAGTCATGCATGTTTGGATACCTTAGTGATTTGTGGCAAAGCTTTCTCAGTCGACCTGATCATCTTGCTGTTTTAAGTATTATCCCGGTCACTGCATTTGTGACATGGGCGCACGTTTGGATGGCGCTTAAAATGGTATTTTATCCGATTAAGTTTTGGGGATTCCATCTCGGACCGATTCCCGTCGGTTGGCAGGGGATTGTGCCACGTAAAGCTGGTCGAATTTCGGGGATTATTACCGATAACACTTTGTCGAAACTTGGATCATTGCGTGAGTTCTTGAACGCCATGGATCCGGAAGACATGGCGAGAATTATTGGTGAACAGGTTGGCTTTGAGCTTGAGCACTTAATCGATGAAGTGATGATCGATCGTAATGCGGTATTGTGGGAAAATTTACCCTATTCGATCAAACGTCGGATTTATGCACAAGCCCATAAACAGTTGCCCGTCATATTAAAAGAATTAGTGACTGAGCTGACCATGAACGTCGAGTCACTGGTTGATATGCGCAATATGGTGGTGAGCCAAATGGAAGGCGATCGCCGTTTAATGGTGCGTATGTTCCTCAAAGTGGGTCAGAAAGAAATTAACTTTATTTGGCACATCAGTGCGCTTATCGGTATGATTTTCGGTGTTTTCCAGATGATGGTTTGGTTCTTGGTGCCATGGCATTGGACTGTTCCTTTCTGGGCTGCAATCTGGGGCTTTTTGACCAACTGGATTGCGATATGGATGGTGTTCAATCCAGTCTATCCGCATTATGTTCGCTTCCCTCAATTCTTTGAGGTGAAAAAAAATCATAAATTCCCTTGGCTTAAACCTGTGATTCCACGTATTGGGCGCTATAATATCCAAGGCGCGTTCATGAAGCGCCAAGAAGAAGTCTCAGATGTTTTTGCAAGTGTCGTCACTGAAGACCTGATTACATTAAAATCGATCATGACCGAAATGATGTATGGTCCTCAAAAAGATAAGACACGTCGAATCATCAAACGCCATATCAATCAGATTATGGAAACCCCTCTGGTACGGACATCGTTACAGTTGTCTTTAGGACCAAGAGAGTATGCGAAACTTAAAACTGACTTGATTGATCGGTCGATTGAAATTACGATGGTTCCTGTATGCGACCCAGCATTTAATGCCAGTCGTGCACAGAAAATATTTCAAATGTTTAAAGATCGTATTCGCGAACTTACGCCAGAAGAGTTCCAAAACTTACTTCGTCCGGCTTTCCGGGAAGATGAGTGGATTTTAATTTTGTTGGGTGGGGTCACTGGTTTTATCGCGGGCTTAATACATTTATTTGTGGCTTTCCTATAAAGAGATGCCGACATCTTGCCAAACTTGGTTTGGCATCACGAGGTTTCATATATATTGTTTTAAATGAGGATGTTTTTTTATGCGCATTATTTTACTCGGACCACCTGGAGCAGGCAAAGGTACTCAGGCTCAGTTGATCTGTAAGCGCTACGATATCCCACAAA
>JASLIY010000121.1 GCA_030152675.1 Acinetobacter sp. | reverse complement strand
GGCACCGCCAACAGCATGCCCCACAAGTTACCGCCATGCGGGTAGTCATTGAGCCAAAAGGTAAAGCCAAATAGATAAAAACATCCGAGACAACCGATCAGCAACAGGGCGCTAAAACAGCCCCAAAATTCGGCAGCACGTGGACGCCAATAGCGCTCACGATACCCCCCGATCAGCATGCCCAAGCCCAGAACAATGGTTTGGTGGATGATCAAGGGTGCAATAGCCGGAAAGATATAGCTGCCATAGCCCGACATGACGTTATATAGCGGAACTTTATGAATCGACAAGGGCGGTGAAAAATGCGTGATCTTGCTAAATCGTTCCAGCTCAGTACTCAGCGCCTGTTCGATAGAGAGCGCCAAGCCCATGCCTATTTCTTTGGTTTTGAGAAAGTAGGCAGCACTGAGATAAAGCCCAATCCCACCTTCTTCACCACGTGACAGGCTATTGGATAGATTGTAAGGCAGCAGCAAAATCCCATCGGCTTTTTGTTGCTTGATCATCAGCTCTGCTTCCGCAAAGTTTCCCGTGACCGCTTTGATTTCTACATTGGGGCTTTTGCTGACCGCAGTGATCATCCTGGAGGTCATGACACTTTGTTCTTCATCCACGATCACCACCGGTAATTGGTTGGCCTGTTCGGCACGATAGGCGGTCGGGTAGAAGAAACTATAGAAGAACACTGAAAGAACCAATGTGGTTAGGATCGAGCTGTTTTGAGCAATATCTCGGAAAGTTTTGAGTACAGACTGAAAGTAAAGCTTCATGGGCTGCCTCGTGTGCTGTTTTGCGGCGCAGTTGCGCGTGTGTTTTTACGCAGCAGCAGGAAACTCAGCAATGCAAAGATCACCAAGAACAGGCTGATAAACAGCAAAGGTTGCATGGAGACGGAAATTGGACTGCCGATCACCCACTGCTGAGTTTGCAATCGCGCATAAGGGGTGTAGGGAATAATATTGGCCCATACTTGGGTGAATTCTGGTGCATTGTTGAGGGGCAGGGTGACGCCAGCAAAACTCAGCGAGGAACCCCCATAGACCGCGATAATGCCAAATGTTTTGGATAGGTTTTGCGTGCCCAACACCACCGCAGCACTGATAAAGGCATAAGCTGCATAAAACAACACTTGCGCCAACATGATCAGCCACAATTCACCAGCCACAAACCAGCCACGCACGCCAATTAGCCAATACATCCATAGCCAAGTCCAGAGGCTAAAGATCACCACATAGACCAACAGTTTGCTGCTCAAGCCTGCCAGTACACCATGACGTTCTATCCAGTGTTGCGCATGTTGATATTTAAACTCTTGCCCGACTGAAAAGGCCACGCAGCAGCAGAGCAACAAGTGCAATACCGCTGGAATCACAAAAGGCTGCAAGTAAAACTCATAACTCAGTTCAGGGTTAAAAAGGGTCGAGATTTTGACATGCGGCGTGGGCATATCTACATAGGGTAGGTTATTGCCCAGATATTCTTCGCCCAAGTAGTCCGCGATGGCTTTGGCTGTGCTGACCATCATGGCTGAAGAAATGGTGTTGCCGACACTGAAATAGCTTTGGTTAAACACCACCGCGATTTGTGCATCTTTGGCTTGAACTAAGCGTTGTTCGGCACCATTGGGAATCAGGACATAGCCCCAAATCTTGTTTTGATTGAGCCGATGCTCAACCTGATTGAGATCTGGCGTGCGCATGGCGATCGAAAGGGCCTCATCATGGCGCAGATATTTTTCAATATTGCGACTCAGCTCACTTTGGTCTTGATCGACGATTGCAATAGGAAGATGTTGTGCTTTGCCTTGATAAAACATACTGCTGAAGATCACGATGATGAGCAGCGGCACCAGCGTGACCAACATCAAATCCCACTTGTTTTTGCCTAAATAAAGCAGTTCACGCCAGATTCCTGAACGCATTATTTGTCCTCGCGTACTTTAAATAGCACACTCATACCCGACTTGAGATCTGCAACCGCTGTGACTGGCACCAAATCTAATTTAAAGCTGCGGATATCATAGCCACCCGTTTGACGGGTATTTTTAATGGTTGCGAACTCACCTTCGGCATCAATATTTCGGATATTAAAAGTGACTGTTTTCTTTAGCGCAGGGACATAGCCATCCAGTGTTTTGGCTTGGTAGACACTTGCATATTGATCTTCACGGATATTGAGGCTGACCCAAAGATGTTGATCATCGATCAAGCTCACCACCGGAACACCCGCCGCGACCAATTCAGACACTTTGCCATAGGTCTTTGAGACCGTGCCACTGATCGGCGCCAAGAGCTCGGTTTCTTCTTCGAGTGCATTGACTTCAGCCACTGCTGCACGTGCCATATCGACTTGTGCATCTGCCGATGACTTCTGTTCTGAGGTGCTGCCACGTTTAGCGCGGGCATATTGTTGGTAGGCCGCTTCTTCCATTTGACGTGAAGAGGTTGCAGCAGCCTGCATTTCATCACGGCTTTGTCGTGAAATCACGCCTTCTTTATACAAGTTCGAGCCACGTTGTAAAGTGGCCGCTGCAAATTGTGCTTGGGCTTTGACACTTTGCCAGTTGGCATAGAGGGCATCAATATTCTCTTGCTCAGCGCCACGATCTGCCGTGGACTGTAAGGCCAGTGCAGTTTGCAATCCAGCATAAGCTTGTTGTTTTTTCGACTGTACTTCAGGACTGTGGAAACGCACCAAGGCTTGACCCTTTTGCACCCGTTGACCTTCTTCGACGTAGATCTCATCAATCCGACTCGGGACTTTGGTGCTGATATGTACAGTATCGGCTTCAACTCGTCCTTGAATTTCAAGTTCTTTGGGTTGATAAGCTTTCCATAAGCCATAGCCGATCAGACACAGCAGTAAAATCAACACGATCAGCAGGATGATTTTGATGATGGATTTTTTGCGTCCATCCTCATCACTCGGCGGGGTCGGCGGCAGGGGAGGATTGGGTGGCGGCGTCTGCGGATGTTGTTCAGGCGTCGCTGTCGTCTCTAGATCCTGCTTTTTAGGTGTGTTTGCACTTGCCGAGGTCGTTGTTGAGGTCGCGCTTGGGCTTGCTGTATTGGTCGAAACATCATTGCTGTGCGTATCCTTGAGCGTGTAGTTGGATGGCTCAGTGGAAGATGCATTCGTCTTATTTTGATCTGTGTGTTGATTTGTCATGATGTGGCCCTATCAAAATTTAAC
>JASLIY010000316.1 GCA_030152675.1 Acinetobacter sp. | reverse complement strand
GAAATCTGTGCCGCAGGGGTGGCGTCCTGTAGATCTGTGGTGGTGACGTTACCAGTGGCAAAGCCGGCTTTTTTCGCCAAGGCTAAAATCGAAGGATGCGGGTTACCGTAAGTGTCGATGCCGAGCGCATTGTTATAGGTTTTGACCCCAGTGGACCATGCTGTCGCCGATGCAGCGGAGTCGGTGACATATTCAATGCTGTTTTTGCCTCTTTCAAGTGCATAGGTGGTATAAGCACCGGTAATTGGGAATGCATCTAGGCCTTTAAAGTAACCACTGGCGCCTTCTGCATAGTTACGTGCTGCGGTGATTTCGGATTCACTGGTGCCATCGCCAATAAATAAAATCACGTTTTTGACTTGGCGATTACTGAGCGCTGCCTTGAGTGCTGCAGTACGTTCCTCTTTTAAGCGTGAGGCACCGCCGTGTTTGCTGATATCCCCTTGAGCACTCGGTGCGAGCAAGTCGCCATTACTGGCAGCAGTGCTTGGTTTTGAACTTTGTTTGACTGGATGGGTTTTGCTTTTGTCGTCATCGCCACAGGCGCTCAGCAGGCTGATCAGTACTGGCAATAGGAGGAGTTTAAACTTCACGTTGAGTCCCTTGATGTGTGGTTGAGATATATTGCGGGGAGATAAGGGCTCAAATTACGCGGTGATTGTGACGATTAGATTGCTAAATTGTGAATATGCATGTGCGATGTAAGTGCTTAAATTTCAATATTGTGGCCTCAATAACAAGCTTATTTTTATTCTGTGTCCAAGTCGAAAAAATCTTATGTCAAAATATGTCATCTACATGATGAAGTTCTAAACAAAAAATCGCCTCTGAAGAGGCGATTGAATGAATTGCGGGATAGCTCGGGTTAAAGAGATCGCTCAAGATGCTGTTCGATGAGCAGGTTTGATCTTATTTTAGACCCATGGCATTGCGCATAATAAAGTACAGATCGGTTTGATCGAGTAGACCAGAGACATTGCCGGCGTGTGGACCGTAGGCTGCGGTACGTACTTGCGCACCGGTATGTTCTTGGCTTGAACCGGTTGAGGTACCATAGTTGATGGTCATGACCGCATCATCTTTGGTGATCAAGGAGATAGTACGACCTGGGCTATTGGCCGAGTTAGAAATAATCTGACTGGTATGTGCATGGTCGCCCGTCACAATGATCAAGGTGTCTGGATTGGTTTTAGCAAAGTTGAGGGCGACTTGGATGGCTTCATCGAGTGCCACGGTTTCACCGATTTGACCACAGGCATTGGCAGCATGGTTTTGTTTGTCGATTGAGCCACTCTCAACTTGCAAGAAGAAGCCTTTTTGATTGACCTGTAACAAATCAATCGCTTTGGCAGTCATATCTTTGAGGGTTGGGATTGAGGCTGGGCGAGCTGGATTGCTGGTATTACATTTGACCGCAGGAGATTTATTGCCATTGAGGGTCGAGCTTGGGCCACTCCAACTGACGGGTAAGTTACCATCGGCAAATAGACCCAGTACCGGTTGATCTTGGTTTGCCGCGCTGACCGCCTTCATATCATCAAGATTACGTACGATTTTATAGTTTTGTGCTTGGGCCTGTTCGAGCAAAGTTTTGCCTTGGTATTTGCCACCCACGGCGACTTCATTAAAGGTTTTAGCACCGCCGCCAAAGGTCACATCAGCACGGCTATTGAGTAACTGCTCAGTGATCGAACCGAGGCCATTGCCTTGTGGGTTGTTGAGTGAGTTTTCATTACATCGTGCTTTGGTCGCCACTGGACCATAACAACCTCGTGAAGAAATACTGGAGATCATCGCCGCAGGTGTGGCATCTTGCAATTCAGTGGTGGTGACATTACCGGTTGCAAACCCAGCTTTTTTCGCCAACATCAAAATCGAAGGATGTGCGTTGCCGTAAGTGTCGATACCCAGTGCATTGTTATAGGTTTTTACACCGCTAGACCATGCAGTCGCAGAGGCTGCAGAATCGGTCACATAGTTGATGCTTTTCTTACCACGATCCAAGGCATAGGTGGTATAGGCACCGGTAAATGGAAATACATCTAGCCCTTTAAAGTAACCACTGGCACCTTCGGCATAGTTTCGTGCTGCGGTGATTTCGGATTCACTGGTGCCATCACCGATGAATAAAATCACATTTTTCACTTGGCGGTTACTCAAGGAAGCTTTGAGGGCTTCTGTACGTTCAGCTTTCAAACGTGTTGCGCCACCCAAAAGACTGATATCGCCTTTGACACTCGGTGTCAGTAAATCACCATTATTCCCTGTGACAGGTGGTTTTTCTGGTGCTGGTGTAATGGTCATGTCTTTGTCGTCACCGCCACAAGCAGTGATCGCGCTAATAAGTACAGGCAATAAGAGTAATTTAAACTTCACAAGTTTTCCTAAGCAGGTTGCTTTTTTTGTATCGTTGAAATTACTCTAAAAATGTGACGTGTAAGTTACTAAATTATGAATATATGATTAACACCGCATCGCTATGAATTGCTACTTTAATTTCTCAATGTCGCGTAACACTTCTGCGGCATGTGATTGGGTGTTCACGCTGCTGTAATGGTAGACGATCACGCCATTGGGGTCGATGAGGAAGCTTTCACGTTTGGCGATTTTGGTAAAACCTAAGTTACGCACGATGCCGAATTGTTTGCTGAGTTGGTGTTGCTCATCGGAGAGGATCGGGAAGGGCAATCCAAGCTTTTGCGAAAACTGTTGATGGGATTTGACGTCATCTAGACTGACGCCCAGCACCACGGCATTCTGCTTTAGAAAGGCGGGATACAGTGCCTTAAATTGATTGGCTTCTTCGGTACAGCCTGGGGTGTTGTCTTTGGGGTAAAAATACAACACCACCCATTTGCCTTTGTATTGGCTGAGTTGGTGCCACTTTTGGTTCTGATCTTGGAGTTTGAACTGGGGTGCTGGACTGCCCACCCATTGTTTTTGTTTTTCTTCAAACTGGCGTAAATCTGTGTTTGCCGCCTGTGCCGAGAGTGACACGCTGAGGCCGAGGCTGCAGCACAGGCTGCTCAGTACGATTGCAGTCATTTTTTTCATAGGTCGGTGACTTTTTAGATGAGGTTGTTTGCCATTCTAACAAACGCCGCCGAATGATGTCGGAAAGAGCAAGGCGTTGCAGATGGAATTGATTGACACGTATTAAAATCAAGCCTTCAGCTTGTGTCACAGCGCTTGAGGCGGCACACTATCGCGTCGATCAAGTGCGCTGCGCTCATGATCACGGCACGGCGTGCAACCGAGATCTTTCAGTGTGGTTGCTGTCATGATGAGGGTTGTGCTGATCGTGCTCAATGCTCAATGCTCAATGCTCAATGCTCAATGCTCAATGCTCAATGCTCAATGCTCAATGCCATGCTGTGTCAACAGACCCTAAACAAAGGATGTCGATCTTGAAAATATTATGTATCACGGGATGGGGCGTGGGGACTGCGCCTTTGCAGAGCTTGCAACAACACTTGGCACAACACGACCATGTCATGGAGGTGCTGGATATCTTTGATCCGCATGATCCTGAGCAGATGCAGCAGCAGTTACAACAGGTATCACACTATGATGTGCTGATGGGCTGGTCACTTGGTGGGCAGTTGGCGACGCTATTGGCAGAGTGCTATTGGCAACACACTGGGATCGC
>JASLIY010000311.1 GCA_030152675.1 Acinetobacter sp. | reverse complement strand
CTTAAGATGCTGGCATATGCTGCTGTACAAACTTCACTAAACGTTCTTGTTCCAACACAATGGCTTGGGTATGTGATGCCTTCTCAACCAAGACCAACTCAACATCTGGTGAGCCCAAGGCTTTGAGATTTGCCACCATGGCTTGGGTCACGACATAAGGCACATTGGTATCCAATTTGCCTTGTAAAATCAACAACGGTTTATCGATACGCTTGGTGCCAGGTTGACTGTCCACTAAGAATTTTTTGATGGTTTCATTCTTTTCGAAGTTTTCAACATTGAGTCCCGGGTAGTCCATGACCGAGGCATTTGGATCAGCTTGCATAAAGGCAATAATATCCTGTTGGAAACGACTGACTAAGCTAGATGTTGGATCTGTACTTTGTAGACATAGACCATTTTCACCTGTTGTCCCCTCACCCAATGTCGCCAATGGTTTCGAGCGATCTTGGAAAATCTCATGATAATCAAAACGTGGCTCATATGCTTTAATGCCAATCCCAGTCAAAGCCGCATAAGACAATAAAGTCGCATAGGACTGAACCGAGTTTCGATTTTCCAAAGGCACGTTAAATTGCTTTTCTTGCACTTCAATCTCTTTCAGCGCTTGCGGTGCAACTTTAAGAATGATGTCGCCCAAACTCGATGCTGGCGCACCAGCCACCGCACCTTTGTAGCTGCTATCGGTATTGGCATATTCCGCAGTACCAATCGATGCTTGCCCACCTTGTGACTGTCCAACCGACATCCATGCGCCATTAAGTTGATCTGCATACTTTTCTTTAAATGCAGCCACTGCAGCCAAAGCAGATTTACTCTCACTGATCAAGTTCAAGTAGGGATGAATCCCCGCTGTGCCCAAGCCCTCATAGTCAGGTGCAACAATCACATACCCTTTTGCAAGTAAGTCCTCAGCCAAACCAGCGAAGTTTTGACCCAAGGCATTATTACTCGGTGCACAGCTATCCCCGACACCGACCGTACCATGCTCCCAAACCACCACACGCCAACCATCTTTTGGCTTGGCTGTTTTTGGATAGATCACCAGCGCAGTGGCTTTCGCCATGTTGCCGGCCACATTTTCCATGTTATAGGTCATGATGCTGATCGAAGCAGCATTCTGCAAGGTGTCTTTGACATAGGCTGTTTCACCGACATAGACGCTGCTGGCGGGCGGTGTCAGCACCACATCATCTTTATCATCATTACATGCAGTCAGTAATAACGTAGCACTACAGCACAGCGCCAAGATTGTTTTTTTAAAACGCATATCCATACTCTATTCCCTGTACTTTTTATGAACTTACTTTATCTAAGCCTTGGTAATAGAACATAAAAATCAACGTCTGACTAGATTGCTGTGCTGATAAAAACTCTTACCACCGTACAAATTTTCGCCAAAACTGCGGTTATAACTGCATAAAATTGATGCATCTGAATGAATTGATTATTACATTTATGTGATTAATACCATGATTCACCCACTGATTACTTTTAATACAATCCACTTAGTTATTTAAAAACAAGACTTAATATTTATCAGCATCCAACATAGCGCAGAGAAATTTACAGCTGAAGTTTCGAGGAAAGAGCAATAGAAAATTATTTTTGAACGCTACAGACATTTTTCAATAATGACAGCTGATTGATCACTTTATTGCCACATGCTTCCGCCAATCCATCGACTGAAAGCACATTATTTTAAATTAAGCTGTATCTGTCGCGGAAAATTCCACCAGATGACAGAAAAATAGGGATGTGATTGGGCCGAATTGCGCGGTGCAATCCAGCGTATGCAGATCACTCGCTCAGCCTTATTCGACCATGCTATTGTTTTGTTCAATGCTGAGCTGCGTACACGATATTGTAATACACCTTAAAAGGCTGATCCCACATCCTAAATTAAGCACTATAAGAAATCAAACCCGCCCAAATACTGAAAAAGATAATCACCCCGATCCAACGGTTGTGCTGAAATGCACGGAAGCAACGCTGCGGATCACGATCTCGGGTCTTGGTATATTGATAAACAAAATCCGCTGCTGCTATCAGCAAACCGATCAGCGCATAAGGAAACAATAAATCTTCCACATACAAGGCCGCACCAATCAAAAGCAAGCTGCTGGCTTGGAGCAGCGAAATGATCTCGATGTCATAACGACCAAATAAAATAGCCGTGGATTTAACCCCGATTTTTAAATCGTGTTCGCGATCGGTAATGGCATATTGGGTGTCAAAAGCCACGGTCCATGCCAAATTACCAAAGTAGAGTAACCAACAAGTCAGATCAGGCTCCACCCCCACTGCGGTATAGGCCATCGGGATCGACCATGAAAAGGCAGCACCCAAAAACACTTGAGGGAGATGGGTATAGCGCTTCATAAAGGGGTAGATAAAGGCCAGAAACAAAGCACCAAACGACCAGTAGAAAGTTTCAATCGGCAGGAAAAACAACAGCCCAGCACTCGCAGCAACCAACACCACAAACACGGCGACCGCTTCTTTGGCACTGATGATACCGGTGGCCAAGGGACGATGTTGGGTACGTTCGACATGTGCATCGACTTTACGGTCCGCAAAATCATTAATGGCACAGCCTGCGGCACGCATAAAGATCACGCCCAAGGTCATCAGCAGCAAGATCTTGAGATCAGGAATGCCCTTGGCCGCGAGCCAAAGCGCCCACATAGTTGGCCAAAACACCAACTCTGTTCCAATCGGTTTATCAAAACGGCAAAGTAAATAATATGCGTGTAAACGTTGACGCCAAGTCGGCGAGGTCGTGGCCATGACTATCCTTGAGCATTCTCAGTGTGGATCACCTGTGCGGCAAGAAATTGCTCAAATGCAGGTAAAAAAGTTTCTTGTACGATAAATTTGCAACCGTGCCAAGTATAGCAACTTTGCCGTGTCCAGCCCTCGTCGAGATGCAAAATACGGCGTTGACACTTTGGTTGATGACGATCAAACAAAAAACGCCCGATCGGTTGGCTGCCAATATGTTGAAAAATTCGTGCTTTGCCTTGTAAGCTCATGATCGGGAAAATACTTTTGGCCTTGACCCATGCCTGTTCTTCACAGCCATAGAGTAGGCTTTCTCGCACCCATGAGATATGTTGCGCTGGCATCTTCATCCAACGACTATCGAGCACATTCATTTTATTAAAATATTGTTGCGTCGGTTCGACTGAAAACACCCCACCCGCCAATTGAGTGAGCTGTTGCGTCAATGAGCCTGAAGCATTTAACCATGTTTTTAATTCAGGATTGAGGTCCTTGTTAAATACTGGTTGAGCATGCATATCCAACTTCTCTGTCGCGTTTTCTGAAGTATAACTGAAATTATTGGTTTTTTTAGAGGATCACGGCATAAAAATGGATCATCCACACCCAGTTGTCGCCAGCTGAACTTGGATGATCCCTCTGATTTGAATCAGCTTCAGTCGCGATCTTGGTTGCAAAAACCAAGTGATCGCTTGAAGTTTATTACCACACGCGACTTAGACCTGCCCCATAGGTTGATTTGTCCTGACTGTTAAATGCCGCACTGCCTTTGATGATCCATCTGCCACTTTCAGAGGACATTGATCCGCCAATCGCCACTGCATTCTGACCACGATGATGTCCCACCCCAACACCCACAGCCCGTTGTCCACCGACCAAGACTTGAGGAATATTGGCCATCGCCGAAACTCCAGCGATGGCAGCACTGGCACGGCGATCGACTTGGATCACATGCTGATTGACCTGTTGAATGTGTTGATTGAGTCTCTCTGTTTTGTCATTGAGTCGCCCGGTCGCCTGATTCAACTGCTGTACATTGACCGCATCGCTATTGGCTGTCCCTGCAGCGACATGGGTAATCTGACGTTGCATACTATCACTCCCCACAGACACACTATTCTCACGATCAGCGACAGTATCTGTCCCCAGAGCCACCGCATTCTTGGCACTGGCGATCGCGTTATATCCTAGCGCAACACTGCGATCAGCACTGGCACTAGATTGATTGCCTATCGCAGTGGCATTTTTTCCAGCTGCTTGTGCGCCACTGCCTCCGGCCAATGCATTTTCACCAACGGGTCTCGGCATCACCACTGGGCCAGTTGGATTGACTTGCAACATGCCATCTCGACCATATTGTAGATTGCTGACATTGCCTTTTATTTCATTCAAATTAACATTCAGTCCACCCGTGACCGAACTGATTTGTTGATCGGTATAGTTTTTCGCATTGGATAAACCACTGTCCAACTGGCCTTTATTTACCGCATCGGAGGCATTGATAGCATTCGCCACATTACTCACTCGTGTTCCTCCGCTGATCACCACATTATTCAAATATTGATCTTGAGCAATCTTGGTTTGCTGCCCAGCCAAAACCACTTTATTTGTATCAACCTGACCAGCAGTATTGTGATCATAACTCACAATACCAGTTGTATTGGCCACGATATTACTGACATTCTTTTGAATAGTATTCATCCGACTATCCACACTGCTGATCGCCGCCCCAACGCTATTCACCGTGCTACCACCGACGCTATAACTCGGTGCTGTGAGATTGCCATTGCTATCTACTGTTGAACCACCGCCCAAAGCCGCGGCAATGTTTTGATTGGCGTTATACAGTTGACTGCCGTTCACGCCATCTGTGGAGGTCGTCGTTACACTCCCTGCCGCCAAGTTAGTGAGCTTGGTATTGGCAGCATTAATGCCTGTGGTGGTGATCGATGGGCCACCCGTGATGACTAGACCTGTGGTGTTCAGTACAGCATTACCCACCGTGACACCAGTTTTGACATTTAACTGATCTGCCAGATCGAATATAAAATTAGTGCCGCTTTGGCTGATCTTGAGGTTATTGTCCTTGTTGCTATAGTCGATCACCGCATTTTGCGCCACC
>JASLIY010000303.1 GCA_030152675.1 Acinetobacter sp. | reverse complement strand
GATCACCGATTTTGATTTGATTAAAGAGCATATTGGCTGCGGACTCGATACTTTCGCTCTCTAAGCGATTGATCATCAGTATTTTGATGTCGATATTTTTATCTACATAAATCTGCTGACTTTGTTCGAGTAGCGCGGTTTTCTCTGCTTCGGAGAGGGTCTGTGTAGTGTCGACAATATGCTGCTCATGTAATTGCTGTGCCAGTTCAGGTGCAATGGCGGCTTGCAGGCACATACTCATCAAACTGCTGAATAACAGCAGCATCAACCCGGCGAGATGAGGTCCCATCGTATGATGGTGTTGCGGTGAAAGTTGCACCATGATTTGAGAAGCATTGATTATAAATACCGCAGTATTATAAACATGGTTTTGATTTTATTGCTGATGTTTTAAGCGGAATGCGCATAAAGAAAACCCCCATCAGCGCTGTCTAAGCCATGGGGGTGTTCTAGGTGAGTTATTTAAGTTTTACTTAAAACTTAAATTGCGACAGGAAACTGATGAGGTCTTGGCTGACTTACTGCGGTCTTGCCACATCGCCATTTAAGGCATCTGGGAGTGGCAGATCGGTCAAGCCCAATTCACTGATGGCTTCAGGTTTGGCCACCACCAACGCTTTAAAGCCAGCATCAAGCGCGATGCTATTGACCACTTGAACGTGATTGCTGAGTTTTGTCCCTGCAGCAGGGGTCTCGCCACTGCCTTGAACTAGATGCAGCCACTGTTTGGGTTTGGCCTTAAACCATAAGCGCGCCACAATTTCCTGACCCAAATAACAGCCCTTGTCATAGTGCACGCCTTCACGTTGATGCAGACGTAACTCTTGGGGCTGAAACTCATGCGCAGTGGTGCTGCTGATCCAAGCCTGTCCGCTTTCAATCGCCTGTAATTGCCAGGCGTCAAGATCGCTCGGCGTGGCGCTGAATTCGGTGTGTAAACCGTTGATGCTTGGATAAACCGTCCCATTTTCCTCCAGCTTCATTTTTGAAAATGCACCAAACTTTTTGATGTGCTTGGCCAGTTCTTCGGCTTGGTCGGCGGTGGTGACGATTTCAAGGGATTCTGTATTGATTTTCTTGAGCCACAATCCAAATTGAATTCGGCCTTTTAAACTACAAATCGCGGTATAACGGGTGCTATTTTCAGCAAGGGCTTCGACGTTTAAAGTGACTTGGCCTTGTAGAAACTTTTGGGCTTCTACTCCGTTTAATGTGAATGAGGAGAACGCTAAACTCGGCATGATGACTCGCTAAGATGATATCTAAGACTAAAGAATGAGGTCAATTCTGTACTATTTTTCCCAAAAAAGCACATAAGCTGCAAATAAATTCGGACTTATGTAACAAACCATTTCAAAAACCGGTGTTTTTATAGTTAAGTCTATGAAATATATAGGATTTGGGAAATGGTATTTTGACAGCGTACAATGCCTGCATATTCATTCTAACGATCTACCACATGAAGTGGTTATAAAAAATGAGTCGAGGGGCAAGTACGCTATGAATCAGAATTATCGTAAACCGCTGCAATCCACCCAGCTCGAATACTATGACGTGCGTCAAGCCGTTGAAGATATTCAGCCAGGCGCTTATGAAAAACTTCCTTATACTTCTAAAGTACTTGCAGAGCAGTTGGTCCGTCGCTGCGATCCTGCGATTTTAGAACAATCATTAAAACAATTGATCGAATCCAAGCAAGAACATGACTTCCCGTGGTATCCAGCGCGTGTGGTGTGTCATGACATCTTGGGTCAAACCGCATTAGTGGATTTGGCTGGCTTACGTGATGCGATTGCTGATCAAGGTGGCGATCCATCCAAGGTCAACCCTGTGGTGCCAACCCAGTTGATCGTGGATCACTCTTTGGCCGTTGAATTTGGTGGTTTCGATCCAGACGCGTTTGAAAAGAACCGTGCGATCGAAGATCGTCGTAACGAAGACCGTTTCCATTTTATTGAGTGGACCAAAACTGCATTTGAAAACGTAGATGTGATTCCTGCCGGCAATGGCATCATGCATCAAATCAACTTGGAAAAAATGTCGCCTGTGGTACAAAACCGCGAAGGTGTGGCTTATCCAGATACTTGTGTCGGTACCGATTCGCACACCCCACATACCGATGCGCTCGGTGTGATCTCGATCGGGGTCGGTGGTCTTGAAGCAGAAAACGTGATGCTGGGTCGCGCCTCTTGGATGCGTCTTCCAGATATCATCGGTGTTGAGTTGATCGGTCAACGTCAGGCGGGCATTACCGCGACAGATATCGTCCTTGAACTGACAGCATTCTTGCGTAAAGAGCGTGTGGTGGGTGCTTATCTTGAATTCTTTGGTGAAGGTGCGGACAGCATGTCGGTCGGGGATCGTGCCACGATCTCCAACATGACCCCAGAATATGGTGCGACTGCGGCGATGTTCTACATCGACCAAAATACCATCGACTACTTGACCTTGACTGGCCGTGAAGCGGAGCAAGTGCAATTGGTTGAGGCTTATGCCAAAGAAATCGGTCTATGGGCCAGTGATATGAAGCAAGCGCAGTACCCACGTGTGCTGCGTTTTGACCTGTCTAAAGTTACGCGTAATATTGCCGGTCCATCTAACCCACATGCACGTGTTTCGACTGCTGATTTAAAAGAAAAAGGTATTGCTGGTGTGGTGGAAAACCGTACTGATGGTTTGATGCCAGATGGCGCGATCATTATTGCGGCGATCACTTCATGTACCAACACCTCAAACCCACGCAATACCGTGGCTGCAGGTCTATTGGCACGTAAGGCCAATGAATTGGGTCTATTGCGTAAACCGTGGGTGAAATCATCTTTTGCACCGGGTTCTAAAGCAGCAGCGCTGTATCTTGAAGAAGCGGGTGTACTCAAAGACCTTGAAAAACTCGGCTTTGGGATCGTGGCCTATGCATGTACCACCTGTAATGGGATGTCGGGTGCGCTCGATCCGGTGATTCAGCAAGAAATCATCGATCGTGATCTGTACGCCACAGCAGTTCTTTCGGGCAACCGTAACTTTGATGGTCGTATCCATCCTTATGCCAAACAAGCGTTCTTGGCTTCACCGCCATTGGTGGTGGCCTATGCGATTGCGGGTACGATTCGTGTTGATATTGAAAAAGATGCACTCGGTCAGGATCAAAACGGCAACCCGGTGTACCTCAAAGATATCTGGCCATCGGATGCTGAAATCGATGCCTTGGTGAAAACCTCGGTCAAGCCTGAACAGTTCCGTAAAGTTTATATCCCGATGTTTGATTTGGGTGAAAATGAAAAATCGGAAAGTCCACTTTATGACTGGCGTCCGCAAAGTACCTATATCCGTCGTCCACCGTATTGGGAAGGCGCATTGGCTGCACCGCGCACCATGACCAAAATGCGTCCATTGGCGATCTTGCCAGACAACATCACCACGGATCATTTGTCACCTTCTAACGCAATTATGATGAACTCGGCTGCGGGTGAGTATCTACATAAAATGGGCGTGCCAGAAGAAGACTTTAACTCTTATGC
>JASLIY010000280.1 GCA_030152675.1 Acinetobacter sp. | reverse complement strand
CAGTTAAACCACCTGATACTGTAAGCGAGCCAGTGCTTGGATATCTTGAAGTAACTTGCGTTTGCTCAACATCATGTTCCATGAGCTGCCGCCAAGTTGTCGCCATAAATGTGCCATTTGTAGGCCAGTGAATAGCGAGGCGCGAATGCGATTGGTATGCGAGGGGTCTTTAAATGCTTCTGCATGTCCACGCACCATGATACGTGGATTGATTTGTCCTGCGGTATCGACATAGGTTTGTGCCAAATTGGCTAATATGCTGGGATGGATGTAGTTATGGTCAAAAAAGGACAGTTGTTTGAGGATTTTTTGTTGGGATTCTTCGATGATCTTGACGTATTCAGGATTGCTATAGACTTTTTTCTCCAATGCCAGCAGCGCCATGGCATAAGACATGGGCAGTTTGGCATTGGCGAGTTTGGGAATAGGGGATTTGGGGGAACTGTTAAACGGCTGGACGATACTACTTTCAAGTGTTTTCAGCCCCAAGGAGATATCAGACAGGGCATTGAAAAAATCCAGTGTTTGACAGGAGTGATTTTCAGCAGGTCTGATGTTGAGGCTGGCCTTAATCAAGTTTTCAAAGAAGATGTTGCCACCTTCTCCGATACTTTTTTGCCCTGTAATGGCCGTCATGTGCGTGAGCTGTGTGGCTTGAAATACCGCAGCCAGCGCCAACGCACGATTTTGACGGACATTCAGTGCTTGAGGCTGTTGAAAGGGTTGATCAACCATGCCTAATTTCCTTTATATAAAATGGGGGCTTGGCGCATTGGTATGATGAATCACACCGCCACCTAAGCAAACTTCATCTAAATAAAATACAACACTTTGTCCTGGGGTAACGGCACGCTGTGCTTGATCAAATACCACATGTACACCGCCATTTTCAGTCAGATATACCGTGCAGTCCTGATCCGGTTGGCGATAACGTGTTTTGGCAGTGCAACGTAAACCCGTTGCTGCAATATCCGCTTCTCCAGCCACCCAGTCGATCTGCTCGCTCCACAATTCAGTGCTTTGCATCAAGGGATGTTCATGGCCTTGACCAACGACTAAGCGATTGTTGTTGATGTCTTTATGCAGTACAAACCAAGCACCTTCTTCGGCACCTTTGAGGCCACCGATACCGATACCCCCCCGTTGTCCGAGGGTATAGTACATTAAGCCATGATGTTCACCAACCTCTTTACCATCATCCAAAACAATTTTTCCAGGCTGTGCAGGAAGATATTGTTTTAAGAAATCATTGAAGCGGCGTTCACCAATAAAGCAGATTCCAGTGGAGTCTTTTTTCTTGGCCGTGGCCAGTTCCAGCTGTTCTGCGATCTGACGAACTTGTGGTTTCTCGATTTCACCAACGGGGAATAAAGTCTTATTAATTTCACGACCATGCACAGCATGTAAGAAGTAGGTCTGATCTTTGTTTTGATCGAGACCACGCAGCAGCGGTGCATAAGCCTCACCTTTGCTATTTAGGCGAGTTTCGCCACGACGGGCATAATGTCCGGTGGCAATAAAGTCAGCACCGAGTTGCATGGCATGGTCGATAAAGGCACGAAATTTAATTTCTTTGTTGCATAGAATGTCGGGGTTTGGCGTACGTCCAGCGGCGTATTCAGCCAAGAAGTGTTCAAAAACACGATCCCAGTATTCCATGGCAAAATTGGCAGTGTGCAATTTGATGCCGATCTTGTCGCATACGGCTTGTGCATCGGCCAAATCATCCATGGCGGTGCAGTATTCCGTACCATCATCTTCTTCCCAGTTTTTCATGAAAAGACCTTCAACTTGATAACCTTGTTGAAGAAGAAGTGCAGCAGAAACAGAAGAATCTACACCACCAGACATACCGACGATGACACGTTGTTGCATAGGACTAAGCATCCAATAAAGGGGTAAAGGGAACAGAGGGGTGCTCATAAATGAGCGAGAGTGGGTAGCGCTTGCCTTGCAGCGCATCTTCAATGGCTTTAATCACCAAAGGACTCCGCGCACGGGCAGTCAGATGTAACTCATCTAAGTTCATCCATACCGCCGCGATAATGCCCTCATCGAGCTGCGCATCAGGATCATGCGCAACAGGCTCGCCATAAAAGCAAAAGCGGTAATAGGTACGGTCTGGAAACATCGGCGGGGTGTAACTATAGATGCCCATGAATGCGGTAATCTTGACTTGATATCCAGTTTCTTCGCGGGTTTCCCGAATGGCGGCTTCGACCAGCGTTTCCGCACACTCCACATGACCGGCGGGTTGATTGAAGACGCTATGGGTGACGCCTTCACCTGTTTCTTCGACAAAAAGAAATTTGCCATCGCGTTCGACCACGGTTGCGACCGTGACATGCGGTGTCCAAGCGGTCATATAAAAGCACCCGGGGATAAAAAACGTATTCTACAAAATTTCATCGTTTTTGGCTACGCTTCTCACATCAACTTTGCTGATGTTGCGCTGCAACTTTGACATAATGTCGTGCCGAGTAAGGCAAAAAGGCAATTTCTTCGGCGGTGAGTGGGCGAATCCGCTTGACCGGACTGCCGACATATAAATAACCACTTTCCAAACGCTTACGTGGTGGAACCAAGCTCCCCGCACCAATCATGACATCATCTTCAATGATCACATCATCCAACACGACCGTATTGATCCCGATCAAGACACGATTGCCAATTTGACAACCATGTAAGGTGACATGATGTCCAATTGTGACATCTTCACCAATGCGCATCGGTGAACCATTTGGCTTATTGTCATTTTTATGGCTGACATGCAGCATGCAGTGATCTTGAACGTTGCTGTTGGCACCAATTTCAATGCTATTCACATCGCCACGGATTACCGCAAACGGCCAGACAGAAACGTTTTCGGCCAGATGGACTTGACCGATCACCACGCAGAGTTCATCGAGATAACAACTGGCATCGATGTTGGGGTGCTGCTGCATATAGGAACGGATATTTTTTTTCATGTTTGATCCTTGAGGTATTGAAATGCCAAATCCAGAAATGAAAAAGCATTCATATCGTGGATATGAATGCTGAACAACGTATTTGAAGCATCAAAGTACTGAGATTCGACAAGGTACTGAGACTCGACAAGGTCGTTGGAAACTTAGAATAAGTTGCTAAAGAACTGTTTGATATGGTCAATCATACGCGAGAAGAAACCCGCTTCTTCAACCGCTTCTAGTGCAACCAATGGTTTTTCAGCGATCACTTTACCGTCTAAGGTTGCAGTCAATTTACCGACGACTTGACCTTGTTTGAGCGGTGCATTCAAGTTGGGTTGTACTGACATTTGGGTTTTGATGCCATTACCTTGACCACGGGGAAGGGTCACGTTAAAGCCTTCAGCTAAGCCGACTTTGACCTGATCTTCTGTACCGAACCAAACTTTAGAGTTGGCAAGGACTTGATTTGCAGGGTGAACGGCAACAGTTTCAAAGTTTGAATAGCCCCAAGCCAACAGTTCACGAGTTTGGGTGGCACGGGCTTGAATGTTCGGTGCACCAAAGATCACCGAGATCAAACGCATTGGGCCACGTTTAGATGAGGTGGTGAGGCAATAGCCTGCTTCATTGGTGTGACCAGTTTTGAGACCATCAACACTTGGATCGGTATACAACAAAGCATTACGGTTGCCTTGTTTGATGCCATTAAACGCAAATTCTTTTTCAGAATAGATCGGGTAGTACTTCGAGCTATCATGAATAATGTGTTTGGCCAACAACGCCATATCTTTAGCGGTTGAATAATGCCCCTCAGCCGGCATACCGGTTGAGTTGATAAAGTGGGTATTGGTCATGCCGATCCGTTTGGCTTCTTGGTTCATGCTGTACGCAAATGCACCTTCGTTGCCTGAGATATGTTCCGCCATGGCTTTAGAGGCATCATTACCGGATTGAATGATAATCCCGCGTAGCATTTCAAGTACGGTTGCTGTGCCATTTAAGGGAACATACATACATGATTCAGTACTGCTTCCACGGCACCAGGCCGATTCATTCATGCGCACTTTTTCAGCTTCGGTGAGTTCACCTTTAAGCAGCTTTTGTTCAATGATGTAGCTGGTCATCATTTTGGTCATGGATGCTGGTGCAAGCTTTTCGTTTTCGTTTTTAGCAGCAAGGATTTGCCCCGTCTCATAGTCCATTAAAACATATGATTTATTACTCAATTCCGGTGGATTGGTTAAGACGGTTGCTGCATAGCTAAAGCTCGGGATAACAAGGGCTGCAGCAATGGCACATTTTTGAATCATTCTAGTTAATTCCAATATCTTATGTGAGCGTAATAACAAGGCTAGCATTTTAGGATAAAGCCAAGCCGACTTCTACGGGAGAGGCCGGCATATTGCTTATATATTGTAACTAACTCATTTATATGGTTGATAATTTACAACGTCTTGGCAGACCCCAAGGTTGGCTTTATCCCCAGCTTTTTTGGCATCACTGCGTGCTTCTTTCAAAATAGGTTGAAACGCTTTCTCTTTGCTGAGGCGTTTGAGTGCGTCATTTGGGTTGTGTACGCCCGGCATATAGTCTTTGAGCAGGTTGGCGTAGCCTTGACTAAAGTCTTGATTTTTATCAATGAGCTTTGGGCAAATCTCGGATAATACATAGATTGCAGCCAACTCTTCCTGCGTGACTTGTTGCTGGGTCACTTCGATATTTTCATCGTTGCTTTTGTTTTTGTCATTCGCGGCTTGCGCGGTGCTCAGCATAAGGCTAGAACCACACAGCAGGGCAAGACCGAGAACGGCATTGAATTTTGGCGCGAGAGTTTTTAAAGACATCATAAATAAAGCCTGACCTAACTAAATGATTTGCATAGACTAGACAATTCTAGACCGATTAAAACAGAGAAAGTGTATCGTTGATGTAGGAATTCACCTAAATATTCTTCATTTTCAATACACTGGATTGTTGGTTTTTGATTAATTTTGACTTAGTGTTGCAGGGTAATTCGATCAGACTCAAGTAAAGTGAGACAGCAGTGAACATATTAGTCGCCAATGATGATGGTGTATTTGCCCCCGGTATCCAAGCTTTGGCACAGGCATTGAAGCCTTTAGGACGTGTTGTGGTGGTGGCACCTGAAAGTGAACGCAGTGGCTACTCCAGTGCCTTAACCTTGGATCGTCCGCTTCGACCGATCCAAATTTCACCAGATGTGTGGGCGGTCAATGGCACGCCAGCAGATTGCGTTTATCTGTCGATGAATGGCATGTTTGACTTTGAGTTCGACTTGGTGGTCAGCGGCATCAACAGTGGAGCCAATCTTGGTGATGATGTGCTGTACTCTGGCACCATCGGCGCTGCTTTTGAAGGGCGTTTGATGAAACAGGCCGCGATCGCTGTGTCTTTGGCGGGCGCCAATGTACGTAACTATGACAGTCCAGATGATTATGCACTGGCCGCACAATGGGTACATGATTTTATCGCTCAAGGGCTGCCGACCCTACCCGCACGCCATATTTTTAATATCAATATCCCTGATGTGAAAGAGATTCAAGGCGTACAGCTGACCTACCAAGGCCGTCGCTTGCAGTCCAAGCCAATCAGCAGTCATGTCGATCCCCGTGGGCGTCAGGTGTACTGGATTGGACTGGCAGGAGAGGCGGTTACTGAGCCGAAAAAGAATGCGCATAATTTCCAATCTGATTTTTTTGCGGTGGCCAAGGGCTATGTCAGTATCACTCCGATTCATATGGATGCGACCAATTACAACGTTTTAGATGCATTACAACAGCAGCTCGATGCACGTTAATTTGCGTGCTGTTCAGATCTAGGCTGAGTGTGAAGGGCGTTAAATGTTATAAGTTTGTGAAAAAGCACCATAAAAAGGGGAAAAGGAATGCATTTTTGCTAATCTTAGGCAACTTTGACTAAATTTAAGATCGAGAGGGGAACCCCATGCTTTTGGCTCGAACGCAGCATGTTTTTGGCCGACCTAAGGTTTGGATGAATAGCATACTATTCTCCGCGATTGTGACGACCACGCTAGTGATGACGGGGTGTGCGTCAAAACCTCAGGTGAACAACACTGCGCGTTATGCAAATGCACCTGAATTTTATACGGTTCGTTCGGGTGATACCTTAAGTGGCATCGCAGCTCGCTATGGTCTGAACTATATCAGTGTGGCTGAGATGAATAATATTGCTGCGCCATATCGCATCTATGTCGATCAATCGCTGCGTTTAAAACGTTCAGGCAATCAGTACCGTGCCAATACTGCGCCAACCACCCGTCCATTGAACACCGGCGATACGCAAATTCGTAGACAAACTGTAACTTTACCCAACAATCAAACTGCCACCGCACCGGTGAATGTTCAACCGACAGTGCCGGTGAATCGCGCACCGAATGTGCCTGTCGCGGTACCCAACAATAGTGGTTTAGCTTGGGTCAAACCGAGCCAAGGTGCGGTGATCGAACCATTTAACTTGTCGAACAATGTCAAAGGTATTCGCTATGGCGGCAACATGGGCGATCCAGTCTATGCAGCAGCCAATGGTCAAGTGGTGTATGCGGCAGATGGTTTAAAAGAATACGGTAACTTGGTCTTGGTCAAACATGTGGGCGGTTATATCACGGCCTATGCGCACAACAGCAGAATGCTGGTGAAGAGTGGTGAAAATGTCACTGCAGGCAAGAAGATTGCTGAGATGGGCTCGACAGGAACAAACCGTGTCATGCTCGAGTTTCAAGTTAGATTAGATGGTAAACCTATCAATCCAGCAAATATATTGCCAACTAATTAAAGATTATTTATACATAACATTAAATTCTTCGTATAATACAATGAGTTGCTTCTATGAAAATGTGTGAAGCATTTCATGGTT
>JASLIY010000274.1 GCA_030152675.1 Acinetobacter sp. | reverse complement strand
AACCATGAATGATCCTATTTAGGCATCAGCCCATTTCTTGAAGATGAGGCAGGCGTTTACACCGCCAAAACCGAAACTGTTACTCATCACAGTATTCAGTTTTGTGTCTCGTTTTTCAAGAACAATATCAAACCCTTTAGCACCTTCATCCAATTCGGTCACGTTAATATTCGGTGCGATGAAGTCATTTTGCATCATCAAGATCGAATAAATCGCTTCTTGAACGCCAGCAGCGCCCAAGCTATGACCCGTCATTGATTTGGTTGAGCTAAATGCAGGGACTTTACCTTCACCAAAGGCACGTTCCATGGCTTTAAGTTCGGTGATATCGCCCGCAGGGGTAGATGTACCGTGGGTATTGACGTAGTCAATCTGATCCGCATCGTGTTGTTTGGCTTCTTCAAGTGCCATCAAGATACAACGTGTTGCACCTTCACCGCTTGGAGCAACCATGTCCGCACCATCACTATTGGCAGCATAAGCCACCACTTCCGCCAAGATGTTGGCGCCACGCGCTTGAGCGTGTTCAAGTGATTCAAGCACCACAAAACCACCACCACCAGCGATGACGAAACCATCACGGTCGGCAGAGTATGGGCGAGAAGCAGATTCAGGTGTGTCGTTATACTTAGAGCACAGTGCACCCATGGCATCAAACAAGAGGCTTTGAGACCAATGATCTTCTTCGCCACCACCGGCAAGCATCAAATCTTGTTTACCGAGTTGGATCATGTTGTAAGCATAGCCAATCGCATCAGCGGAGGTTGCGCAGGCACTGGTAATCGAGTGTGCGATCCCTTGTAATTTAAATGCCACGCCTAAGTTGGCGGTAATGGTATTTGACATGTTACGTGGTACAAAGAATGGTCCAATCTTGCGCGCGCCTTTTTCTTCGAGCAGTTTGATCATTTCAGCCACTGAGGCCGTCGAGTTACCACCTGAACCGCCGGCGATGCCATAACGTGGATTGCCCGCCAATTGCTCAGCACTTAAGCCAGCATGCTCAACGGCAGCAACCGCAGCATTGTAGGCATACATGGCACAAACACCCATGAAACGTTTGAGTTTGCGATCGATATGATCAAAGTCTTGTTCGGCAGCGGCGCTGACATGGCTCTTAAAATTGAGCTCAGCATAAGTCGGGTTGTGACGTGTACCAGAAATTCCATTTTTTAATGCATGGGTAACATCTTCAAGCGAATTTCCGATACATGAGTTGATCCCCATACCCGTAATAACAACACGACGATTCATGCAAAGTCCTTTAAATCGAGAGAAAGTGATTGGGATTTATTTAAACGTTTTTCGTTTTGCGCTGCAATGGCGAAAGATATAGATTATGCACCTGTCGGCGGGTGCTGAAAACCGCGAATATGCCAAGCCACTTAGTCGCAACATATAGATATGGCACTGTTTAAATAGATGTTGTGCCAAAGGTGATGGCAAAATGTCTTGCCAAAGCTGAGATTGTTGGATTGAGATTACAGCGCCGAAGCGGATCGCGTTACTGAGGTGTTCGTCGTGCGTATCGCGACTCAATTGCGATCTAAGATGATTTGGAGCCTAGTGTAAAAGTTGACTTTTACTCGAAATCAGTCCAGTTTAAAGTCGAAAAAGCGCCATTATTTGGGCATGTATTTAAAACATACATTGATAAAATTAAAAAACATTGCGGAGAGGAATTTATGCCGAAGTCTCATCGTTCAACTGGCTTGATCGCAACAGGCGTCCAACTCGCCAAAAAAATGGGTGCGACGGGTTTAAATCTATTCAACCACGTGGCGCCAGAGAGTGTCTCTAAGCTGACTCAAGCCCCAGAACAAGCGCATGTCATTGAAGGGCAGGCACAAGAGAAATCAGCATTTAAGCAACAGGGTGCTGACAAAAAACATTATGAACGACCGCAACAGATGTTGCGTGAACACATTCCGCAAGTGTCGAGCCAGTTGTTGGGGCGGCATTATCAAAAAATGAATCATATTACGTCGTTTATCGCACCTGACTTTAATGATCGCGTCTCTGACTATGTATTTGAACGTTTAAATAGTGCCGTGTCACAGCTCAGTTCTTGCGGTGGCCTGCTCAAAGAAGTCGGAGCCAAAGATCTCGAGGAACTGGCCAAAGATCCAGAGCGCTCTGCACGAATCAGTATGGCATTGAGCAATCAAAATAAATTTTGGGCAGCCACGCAAGGCGGCGTGACAGGCGTTGCCGGTGTTGTGGGCGCGGCCTTGGATGTGCCATTTTCAATTGCCTTGGCGCTGCGCGGTATTTATCAAACGGGTCGCGCTTATGGTTTTGAGCTCAATAGCGAAGATCACAATGTGGTCGAATATATTTTTAAACAGATTGATTTGAGCAGTGTTGCGGAGAAACAGGCTTTATTGGCTGTGATTCGTAGTGTTTCACAAATGCTGAAAAATCAAGATGTACAACAGTTGCAGCAGTTACTGGGTTCATCCAATAACCCTGAGTATTTGCTGAAATGGTTGCAAGACGATCAAGGCGAAGCCAGATGGGCGTGGTTGAAGCATCTGCCACAGACGCGTTTCTTGTCTAAACTGACGCCTTTGGCCAGTGCCGGTGTGGGCGCCAGCTATAGCATCAAATTGGTCACAGAGGCGACCTCACATGCCGAACATGTGTTCTCACAGGCGCGACAGTATATTTTGCAGCACCCAGCACAGGAGTTGGATCCGTTGTCTGCCTATGAACAATCACAGGCGTTGATTGCCGGAGCCAGTCCACTGTTGCACGCTCCAGCAGCGGAACAGGTCGATGTGAAACAGCATGCTGCCACGGAGTCATCCCAAGCCGTGTCTCAAGCATCTGCTGCATCTGAAAATGATGTAATCAGCACTGTAGATGTGACGCAAAAGCCAGCACAATCATCAACACCGTCGGAGGATGCGCCAACAGAACAGGCGTTAGCGCAAAGCTTGGAACAAGAAATTCATCAAGATTTGCTCGATTTGGCTGAAGAACATGTGCAGTCTGATGTTGCTCAAACGGAGACTTCTGTCGCGTTGCAAGCCGACAAATCCAGTGATTCTGTCAGTGAAAGTACAGCGTCTGTAGCTGAAACATCTGCAAATGAAAAAAAATCGAGTCAAAATTCTGCTGTGGCGCAACAAAATAAGCCGCTAACTGCAGCAGGAAAACCGCAAGATAATGCTGAGCAGACTGCAAAGCAAGGCAGTTTAGCTGAACAAGATTCAGCATCTTCAAATCGTAAAAAAACGAGCAAAAGCCCACGCTCACGGGCAAAGACGAGTCAAAGTGCAGCGCACAAAAACACGCAAAGTGATACGGGAAGTAATAAAAAATAAAAGACTTATTTAGCGAGATTATCTGAATAAGACGGTCAAATGGTCGATGTTGTCTTTGCTTGACAATGTTGACCATTTTTACTTCTTCGCTTACAATTGCGTGCCCCCAAAAAGTGGTATTTTTGGCGGCTTTTTAATAACGGGAGATTTGCCATATGGCAACAACGAATCAATTGATCCGTAAGGGTCGTACAACTTTAGTTGAAAAATCTAAAGTTCCTGCGTTGAAGGCTTGTCCACAACGTCGTGGTGTGTGTACACGTGTTTA
>JASLIY010000257.1 GCA_030152675.1 Acinetobacter sp. | reverse complement strand
AATATTTTAGAGAACAGGCGATTCAACGATGCAGCTTAAGCTTTAAATAGATGTAAAAAAACCAGCCTGAGATCACTCAGGCTGGTTTTTTATGGCAGCTTTGTGCTTGCTGTTTTATTTAATTTTTTGGGTCTTGGTCTTCGGTGGCGACATCTACAGCCGCGTCACTGTCTTCAGCAGCATCTAAACCCTCTTCATCTGCTTCGGATAGCGTCGGAATACTCGCCAAATCAAAAGTTTCAGTTTGCTCTAGCGTGTAGTTGAGGCGACCGGCCATGACAGAGGCCAGTTCTTCAAGCCCTTCTTTGTTCATCGAAGAGAACAATTGAATCGAGAAATGTAGATTCATTTTCTTCAATTGTTGTTGAACTTCAAGTAACACCTTGCTGGCAGGACCACGATTGAGTTTATCTGATTTGGTCAATAACACATGCACGAATAGACGACGTGAATGTGCCCACTCCAACATCATGATATCAAAGTGTTGTAAGGGGTGACGGATATCCATCAACAACACCAAGCCCTGTAGGCTTTTGCGGTGAATCAAATAATTTTCAAGTTCTTTTTGCCAAACCAACTTCATGGCTTCTGGCACAGCCGCATAACCATAACCGGGTAAGTCGACCAAGCGCTGATCGGGATTGCCCAAGCTAAAAAAGTTAATCATCTGGGTACGGCCGGGGCGTTTAGAGGCACGCGCCAACTGTTTTTGATTGGTGATGGCATTGATTGCGCTAGATTTACCGGCATTAGAGCGGCCAGCAAATGCAATTTCATAACCGGTATCTTCGACACAGATACTCAGCTTCGGCGCACTCATTAAAAATTCAGCTTGGCGTAACCAATTGAGAGAAGCTGACGAATAGGCAGAAATCGCAGAGTCAACTTTTTTCTCATAACTGATCTTTTGTTTCGGTGCGTTAGCTGTCTTGCTGTTTCTCGACTTTCCACTACTGCGATGCATAATTTAACTTCAAACTTAATCGTCAACGGCGTTCATTATATAGGAACTCAAATCTTGACGCGAATATGTCTGAGCGCAATCGCGGTTTGAAGCAGAGGGTTTCTCGCTTTTCACTGCATATTTTAAATATTTTGCAGCTCAATCAACGTCAATTCGGGTTGGGTGTTGGGTGTTGTGCTCAGTACTTGGCCTAGGGTGTATTGATCCAGATCACGATAAAAAGCCAACAAAGCATGATCCAAAATGCCCTTTAAGCCGCAGTGGCTACGCAGCACACAGGGTGGTTTGTGGCATTCGACGATCTGTTGATCCCCTTGTAAGATCCTCACCACTTGACCGAGGTGTAGTTCTAAGGCCTGTGGGTTGAGACGTAAACCGCCCCCTTTACCACGACTGGTCACGACCCAATTTTGCTTGGCCATAAAGTGCACGATTTTAACCAAGTGGTTTTGCGAAACTTGCAGGTTTTGTGCAATTTCAGCAATGGTATACGGTGTATCTCGAGGTCGTGCAATCGACATCAAGATGCGTAAGGCGTAGTCAGTAAACTTGTTCAGTTGCATGATTGAGTTATATCGGGCTTGAGTGGCATGAGTACAGCATGCCGAGTGGATCGGTCGGTCATCGTTGAATCATAGCCTGATTTGGCTGGGAAATGAAATCTTCGGCTGAGATCAAAAAGACCCTCAAAAGAGGGTCTTGATACGCAACGAGTCATCGCATCGTACCGAAGTTTGGCACTTCGGCATGCGCCTTGATCGCAATTGGCGTGGACTTATTTTGCTAATGGTGCACTGAGTTCAACCTTGTCACCGACCTTGTAATGCTCGATCAGGATATTGGCGACAGAGAATTCTGTGGCGTTTTGTTCTGCTTTGACCAAGAACTCATACTGCTGTTCGTCATTATTTTGCAGGGTGAATTGATGCGGTTGCTGTAAATCCTGTTCTGGAACTTTGACTTTGACGGAAATGTATTGACCCGCTTGCGCTGCAATAATCTGTTGTTGATCACTTGGCTTAACGGTAAAGCGTTGACCCGCTTCAGTCGATTCGATCGCTGAAATTTCAAATCCTCTCCAACCAGACCAGCCACCTGCTTGTGCATCAAGCGTGTCATATTTTTGTTTTTCAGCATTGATCAGGATATCTGCCAATTGTAAGTAGGCCTGTTTCCATGCAGCAATTAAATCAGATTCAAATGGGACATCAAGGACCTCACTGATCGAATGTAATAGGTTTTCACCGACGATGGCGTATTGATCGGGTTGGATCGCAAGGCTAACGTGTTTGCTGCTGATGTGTTCAATGGCTTTGGCTAAAACACTTGGATTTTCAATATGTTCTGCATAGGCCAACACTGCAGCAGCGAGAGCGCGCGGTTGACGACCTGAGTTTTGGCTATCAAGGTTAAACACATTTTTCAGTTCAGGATGATTGCCGAGCATGCGTTTATAGAAGTAGCTGGTCAATGCCACTCCATTTTCGCGAAGTACAGGAACAGTGCTTTTTACTAATTCAATTTGTTGTGCATTCATCATGGCGAGGATAACCTGGTTGGCTAGAAGATGTATTTAAAATATATCTTTAATTGAGCTTTGTAAATATGCAATCAAAATAAAACCATAAAAAGATTAAGGAATAGTGAAAAAAGATAAACAGCAAGAGGGGGAATATAAAAAATGCGCTTGAACCGCGCTTGAAAAAAGAGGGTGTTGGGGGAGCGAAATCGGACTGTATGCCGCAAGGCACAAACATTGAGATGTCTGCTGTGCTCCAGTGGCCGCGTGATCGCAACTGAGATGAGGGCGAAGATCACGCAGCTGATTGGAGGGAGACTAGGGGTTCAGCGTTTACCAAACAAAGAACCGAGCAGACCGCGAACCAATTTCTGACCGCTTGGGCCGCCAAGACTACGCGCTGCACTTTTGGCGAAATTGCCGACGATATCTTGCGTCAGCTTGGCACGTTGCTGAGCTTCACGTTCTGCCTGTTTCTGCTGTTCTTTTTGCAAGCGCAGTTGTTCTTTGATTTGCAGTTCTTCGGCTTTGGCTTGCTGTCTTTGTAAAGCCTCTTGCTCTTTGGCTTGTTGCTTGGCAAGGGCTTCTTGTGCTTTGGCTTGTTCTGCCGCGAGAGTTTCGGCCTGTTGTTGCTGCACACTCGCAGCGACCTTGCGTTGTAGCATTTCATAGGCACTGTCGCGGTCAATCGCTTGCTCATAAATACCCGCAATAATGCTCGCTTGCATCAAGGCTTGGCGTTGCTCACTTGAGATCGGGCTAAACGAAGAATGCGGCGGCATGATCAAACCACGCTCAACAATTTGGGGGGTGCCGTGTTCATCAAGGCAGCTAATCAACGCTTCACCAACGGCAAGTTCGGTGATTGCGGCATCCACTTTAAATTCGGGATTGGCGCGGAAGGTCTCTGCTGCGGTCTTGACTGCTTTTTGATCTTTGGGGGTGAACGCGCGTAGTGCGTGTTGAATGCGGTTGCCGAGTTGACCGAGTACTGCTTCTGGGATATCCAAAGGGCTCTGGCTAATAAAATAAATGCCGACTCCTTTGGAGCGGATCAGGCGTACCACTTGTTGGATTTTGTCTTGTAGGGTTGGACTGGCATTGTTAAATAATAAATGTGCTTCATCAAAGAAGAACACCAATTTGGGTTGATCTAAGTCGCCGACTTCGGGCAACTTCTCAAACAGTTCGGACAACATCCACAGTAAAAATGTGGCATATAGTTTTGGCGTATTCATGAGTTTGTCCGCTGCCAATAGGTTGATATGGCCACGACCTTGTTGGTCGGTCTGGATAAAGTCCATGATGTCGAGGCTGGGCTCACCAAAAAACTGTTCGCCACCCTGATCGCCAAGTGCTAATAAATTACGTTGAATCGCACCTAGGCTTGCAGGGGAGAGGTTGCCGTATTCAGCTTTGAGTGCGTTACTATTTTCACTGACATAGCTGAGCATGGCTTTGAGATCTTTAAAGTCGATCAGCAATAGGCCTTGATCATCGGCAATACGGAACACCGCCGCAAGTACACCTTGCTGGGTGTCATTGAGGTTGAGCATTTGTGACAGTAAGAGCGGTCCGACTTCCGAGACTGTGGTGCGAATCGGATGGCCTTGTTCGCCAAATACATCCCAAAACACCACCGGTGAGGCGGAAAATTCGATGGCGTCGATCCCGAGACTAGAGAGGCGCGCTTGAAATTTGGGATTGCTTTCACCAGCTTGCGCCATGCTCGATACATCACCTTTGGCATCGGCGAGAAAAACCGGTACACCGAGCTTGGAAAATTGTTCGGCCAATACTTTTAAGGTCACTGTTTTACCTGTCCCGGTTGCCCCTGCAATTAGGCCGTGACGGTTGGCAAATTGTGAGTGTAAAACAATTTCTTGGCTTGGATCGCGACTTTTTTTAGCAATAATAATTGGTGTACCCATGGCTTTTCCCATTTATTTTCAATCATGAAGTTCAAGGGCTGCCGGTCAATACTCAGCCCGAGATGCGTTGTATTTTGTTCAATGCTTGAGCGATATCTTGTTTTAAATGTTCAGGATGTTCAAGTCCTATACAAAATCTAACCAAGATTCCAGAGGCCAAATGGGGGCGCTCAATATGCCGCATCCGATCCAACTGATACAACATCACCAGGCTGAGTGGTCCACCCCAGCTAAAGCCCAACTTAAATAAATTCAATTGATCGCAAAAGGCGCGTACGCTTTTAAGATCATATTCAGGTTTAAAAATCACGCTGACTAAGCCAGCGCTTAAACCCGTCTCACAAATATCTTGCCAGTATTGGTGTCCAGGACTGTCTGGGGATGCGGGGTGTAGCACTTGTGCAAATGCCGATTGTTGACGTAGCCAATCTAAAAGTTCAAGCGTGCTATTGGCATGTTGTTGGTAACGCAATTGCATGGAGCTCAAACTACGCAGGATCTGTGCCGTGTCATCACCTGAAACCGCGATACCTTGCAGAGCGTGCATATGAAAGAGTTTGTGGTGGAGGTCTTTATTTTGCGTGACGATGGCTCCCATCAAGATGTCACCGCCACCACTGGGATACTTGGTGAGAGCATGTACACTGATATCGACAGCCAAATGTGATTTGCCAAGATCAAAGGCACTAAAGGCTAATCCCGCGCCCCAAGTATTGTCCAAGGCGGTGAGTACATTATGATCTTGAGCTTTTTTGATCAGACCTTCTAAGTCTGGAAATTCTAGACTGACAGAGCCAGCAGCTTCGAGCCAAAGTAACTTGGTTTTACTGCTAGGCTGGAAACTATCGACATTTAATGGGTCATAGACTTTAACCACGATGGCGTAGCGTTTTTCCAAGTCACGTAAATGTTCCATGTTTGGGCCATAGATATTGTCTGCAACCCAGACCTCATCTGCATGTTGTAAACACGCGGCATTGACCAGATTGATGGCTGAGAGTCCACTGGGTGCCAGCAGGCAATAGCGTCCGCCTTCGATCAGCGCGATTTGATCGGCAAGGTTAAATGTGGTTGGCGTGCCATGGGTACCGTAGCTGTAATCATATTCATCCGACCAGTGGCGGTTAAATAGTGCATCAGTATTTTTAAAAATAATCGTAGATGCACGAAACACTGGCGCTTGCGGGGTTTGGATATATTGTGGAGCCTGATGTGGGGCATGGATTAATGCGGTTTGCAGCTTATTTTTCACGATGGTTCTCTCAAGATAAAAGCGCTAAATCATGTTACAAAGCAAATCATATTCAATAACAGGGGCAAAGCATTTCTTTGTGACTCATCTACTACAGCGACTGAATGAATTGGCGTTATTTTTGCTAAATACTTGGCTAAATCGATCATATAAAAATAGTGCAGGTGAATCATAATGAAAAAACTTAGAGTACATTATTTTCAGCACATCGCAGGAGAAGGATTTGGAAGTTGCTATGCACATTTAAAATCTTTGGGTGCAGAGATCACAGCCACCGAATTTTTTGCATTACCAACGGATTATTCTTTGGAAATCGAAGCGCTACCTTCAATTGATGATGTAGATTTGTTGATTATCATGGGGGGAACTATGAGCGTCAATGATGAGGCGAATTTTCCATGGCTCAAAGTTGAAAAACGTTGGATTCGTCGCTATTTGGCGCGATCAAAGCCAGCGATTGGTCTATGCTTGGGTGGGCAAATGATCGCCAGTGCACTTGGTGCGATGGTTCAGCGCAACCCACAGCAGGAGTTGGGGTGGACGACCGTTTATCCTTGTGAGTATCTTCCTGAGACATGCTTTAAATTGAGTGGTGAAATGCGTGTCATGCAATGGCATAGCGAAACTTTTTCGATTCCCAAAGGCGCGATTCGTTTGGCTGGCAATCCCGTGTGTCAAAACCAACTCTATCAAATCGGAACAAATGTGCTGGGCTTTCAGTTTCACCCAGAAATCACGCCAGCAGCACTGAGTATTTTTATTGAGCACGAGCAGCAAGAGTCGGTTTTTAAAGGGACTTATGTGCAATCTTTAGACAGTGTGCGACAGTCGAAGAAGATGGATTTTTTAGCGGGTCAGCACATGCTAGACCGCGCAATCAACTATGTTTTGCAGGCTTGATTACAGAGCTTCAAACACAGTTATGACAGCATCCGCTATAGAATAAATCGCCGCTGTGGTTGCTGAGCAAAATGTAAACAGTTTAAGGTGAAATTAAAAGTAGAATAATGCGGCAAAGGGGTTTGCTTAATGCTTAAACAGTCGTTATAATGGGCGGCCCACAAATATTGGGGGCTAAACGGCGAAGAAAGTCGTTTAGATCGTTACAGTCGTGGCATC
>JASLIY010000256.1 GCA_030152675.1 Acinetobacter sp. | reverse complement strand
AATTAGAGTATATTAGGCGATTCTCCTTTTTTTAATCAATCAACCAACAATAGATTGCTGGTCAATTTCCTATTGGCGCAACAATGATTGTGGAGTGACCATGGCATTACGACATTTTCTTACTTTAGCCGACTTAAGCACCGAAGAGTTAAACCGCATCATTCAACGAGCCCAAGAGCTCAAGCGTATGCAACATCAGAATGAAGTTTTTCAACCCTTCGTGGGTAAAGTAATGGGAATGATCTTTGAAAAATCGAGCACCCGCACCCGTGTTTCATTTGAAGCTGGGATGAGCCAATTTGGTGGAAGTGCGATTTTCCTATCTTCTCGCGACAGTCAACTCGGTCGTGGTGAGCCAATCGAAGACTCAGCACGCGTCATCTCAAGCATGTTAGACATCGTCATGATCCGTACCTTTGGTCACGACATTGTTGAGCGTTTTGCAAAAAATTCCAAAGTACCGGTCATCAATGCTCTGACCGATGATCACCACCCTTGCCAGCTTTTGGCTGATGTACAAACTTTTGTTGAACATCGCGGTTCAATCGAAGGTAAAACCGTGGCTTGGATCGGTGATGGCAACAATATGTGTAACTCATATATTGAGGCTGCACACATGTGGGGCTTTAAACTCAACATTGCTTCACCGCAAGGCTATGAACCACAACCTGAATTTTTAGAGAAATTCTCGTACTGCGCACAACTGTTTGACTCAGCTGAAGCAGCAGCAACAGCTGCCGACTTGATCGTGACTGATGTTTGGGCCAGCATGGGCCAAGAACAGGAACAAAAAATCCGCGAACGCGCCTTTGCAGACTATCAAGTGAATGAAAAATTAATGGCTGTCGCACATCCAGACTGCTTGTTTATGCATTGCTTACCCGCACATCGCGGCGAAGAAATTTCTGAAAATATGCTCGATCACAAAAATGCCGTGGTTTGGGATGAAGCAGAAAATCGCCTGCATGCGCAAAAAGCCTTGGTCGAATTTCTCATCAATGAGAATTTAAAATCAGCCTAAAATTTAATATTCTGATTTTAAAAAGCGATGGGGTTGAACCACATCGCTTTTTTATTTTCATATCATCATACTTTTAAGAGGTGATAACTCAATCTTGAATCAAAATCATCCACTTAACGTACCAAGCCTTGCGGTTGTAAGATAATCAAGGCAGCACCGACCAATACCACCGCACCTCCGATTAAATCCCAGCGACTCAAACTCACCTGATCCACAAAACGTAACCACATTAACGCGGAGAAAATATAAATCCCGCCATAGGCTGCATAAATACGCCCCGATGCCGCTGGATGCAAAGTCAGCAACCAAACAAATACCGCTAAACTCAAAATCGTTGGCAACCATAACCAATGTGAACGCCCTTGATTGAGGATCAGATAAGGAAAATAACAACCCAGAATTTCAGCAAAGGCCGTGACTAAAAACAATAAAAATGTGCCGATGACTTTGGTCAGCTGAAGATCCATACCACTCTCAACAAGAAATTTAAACTCGATTTAAAATAATGCCTTCAAGGACAACTCAAAATTTAAACCCAAAATTGAACAATCCTAGAATAATACAATCGCTCAAATAAATAACCCGTGAAGATCACGGGCTAGATAAGAAGTAAATCAATGCATCATTAAGCAGGTTCAGCAGTTTGATCCTCAAATACTTCGAGTTTCAGACCAATCACCTTGTCATTTTCTTTTTGCACAGACACTGAAACGTTACCACCATGATCAGCCAACTCACCAAACAAGATCATTTCAGCCAACGGTTTTTTCAAATGTTCCTGAATTAGACGTTGCATTGGGCGAGCACCCATCAAACGATCATAACCATGCTCAGACAACCAATCGCGGGCGCTTTGATCCACATCAAGTACAACTTTTTTGTCATCCAGTTGCGCTTGCAATTCAGTTAAGAATTTATCCACCACAGACTCAATCACCGTCATTGGTAAGGCTTTGAATTGAATAATCGCATCTAGGCGGTTACGGAATTCAGGTGAAAATGCACGCTTCATGGCTTCTTGGTTATCGTTACTGTTGTCTTGCTCATTAAAACCAATACTGGTGCGCGAAATACTTTCAGCACCAACGTTGGTGGTCAAGACAATGATCACGTTTCTAAAGTCCGACTTGCGACCATTATTATCCGTCAACGCACCATGATCCATCATCTGCAACAACAGATTAAATACATCTGGATGGGCTTTTTCGATTTCATCTAATAACAATACACAGTGTGGATGCTTATGAACCGCATCGGTCAACAGTCCACCTTGGTCATAGCCTACATAGCCCGGAGGCGCACCGATCAAGCGAGAAACCGCATGTCGCTCCATGTACTCAGACATATCAAAGCGGACCAATTCCACGCCCAGCATTTTTGCCAACTGCTTGGTGACTTCAGTTTTACCTACACCGGTTGGGCCGGCAAAGACAAAGCTACCCACTGGTTTATCCGGAGCTTTCAATCCTGCACGGGACAACTTGATCGCAGAAGACAAGGCACTGATTGCATCATCCTGACCAAATACTACGCGCTTCAAGTCTCGCTCTAGATTGACCAACACAGTCTTGTCATCTTTAGAGACTGTTTTTGGTGGAATTCGTGCGATTTTCGATACGATATCTTCAATGTTTTCAACCGTGATCACCTTATCATCGCTATCCGCTTTGAGGCGACGCTGTGCGCCAGCTTCATCGATCACATCAATGGCTTTATCCGGCAAGAATCGGTCATTAATAAATTTGGCAGACAGTTCAACCGCAGAAACCAGTGCATTATCATCGTATTGCACATGATGAAACTCTTCAAACTTGGTTTTTAAACCACGTAGAATATCTATGGTTTCCGAGATTGATGGCTCATTAACATCGATCTTTTGGAAACGGCGTGACAAAGCATGATCTTTTTCAAATACTTGGCGATATTCTTGGAACGTGGTTGAACCGATACAACGCAAGCTACCATTGGCCAATGCCGGTTTAATCAGGTTGGATGCATCCATAGTGCTGCCCATGCTTGAGCCTGCACCAATGATCATATGAATTTCATCGATAAATAACACCGCTTCCGGTTTCTTTTTCAAGGCATTCAACAATTGCTTTAAACGTTTTTCAAAATCACCGCGGTATTTGGTTCCTGCAACCAAGGCACCGATATCCAAGCTATAAATCTCAGCATTGGCTAAAGGTTTTGGCGCTTTGCCATTCATGATCAACCATGCCAGGCCTTCGGCAATCGAAGTCTTACCCACCCCAGGGTCACCCACCAGCAAAGGATTGTTTTTACGGCGGCGACATAAAATCTGTGCAGCACGCTCAATTTCTTTTTCACGCCCAATTAAAGGATCTGTTTTACCCTTTTGCGCTTCCTGATTGAGATTGAGTGTATAGAGCTCAAGTGGACCGGCATTGGATGAGGCACTAACATCACTATCCACATCATCAGCTTCTTCTTCCACTTGGATTTCGTCTTTACGCGCACCGTGAGAGAGGTATTGTGTTAGGGTCAAACGATTGATTTGATGACGTTTAAGTAGATAAACGGCAAATGAATCACGCTCTGAATACATCGCAACCAGAACATCTGCCCCTTCAACCGTACGATCCCCACCACTCGATTGCACATGAAAAATGGCACGCTGCAGAATACGATCAAAGCTTTCCGTTGGATGCGGTGCTTGGTCGCTATTTTCAGGTAGTTTTGGGGTGTGCTGTTCGACGTATTCTTCGAGCTCTTTACGCAAACTGACGATCTCAGCACCGCATGCTTTGAGTGCATTTACTGCGGAATCGTTGTCAAGTAAGGCCAATAATAAGTGTTCAACGGTTAGGAACTCATGCCTCTTTTGACGAGCCATGCTAACAGCCAAACGTAATGAGACTTCTAATTGACGACTGAGCATGGAAACCCCCTATTCTTTAGGCTCAATCTGACAAAGTAATGGATAACCTTGTGAGCGAGCGTAATTATTTACTTGGTTCGCTTTGGTTTCCGCGATCTCTCGTGGATAAACACCCGCAACCCCTTTGCCTTCATAGTGTACTGTTAGCATTACTTGAGTAGCTTGGTCAAGATTTAAAGCAAAGTATTGTTGTAAAATTTCAATTACAAAATCCATCGGGGTATAGTC
>JASLIY010000249.1 GCA_030152675.1 Acinetobacter sp. | reverse complement strand
ACTCCGTGTACGCCGGTTCGATTCCGACCTCCGCCTCCAATCTTGTGTAACGCCCGGGTGGTGAAATAGGTAGACACAGGGGATTTAAAATCCCCCGCCCACAAAGCGTGCCGGTTCGAGTCCGGCCCCGGGCACCATTTTCTCGTCCAGAAAATGGTGCAATAAAAAATCCAGCGCAAGCTGGTTTTTTTTGGTCTAAATTTTATGATCCCCTTCAGCACAACGCCACAACACAGATGTGATTAAAAAAAATTGCCAAGCCTAAGCCTGACAATTTATCCTGATTTCATGATCACCACACAGAAGATAGTATCAACCACCTATTGACGGGTCTTGGCTTAACTACATCGCATTTGGACTCATCAATTCAGTATTTAACACCAATCGATTGGCACGCGGACCATCGATCAAGTTATATTGCTTGGCCTTGACGGTATCCACAAAGATCCATTTGCTCAGCAACTGCTTGTCGGTGAAATTCAGCAACAGATATCCACGTTGATTGAGATTGCAATATTTAAGTTCGTCAATCAAAGTCGTAAACGCATATTCAAATTTCTCTATCTGCTCTAGTGACATATTCATATATTTCTCTAGACCCGGCGAAGTCACTGAGCTACACGCCAACTCAACACCCACTTGGGTTTGATCTTGGGTATATAACTGTGATGACCAAGCATTATGTGTATCCCCCGCCAAGATCACTGCTTTCTTCTTCTGACTTTTCAACGTTTCAAAAATAGCATCTCGCTCAGCAGTATAGCCATCCCAAGCATCTAGATTGTACGGCACCACCGTGGTTAAACGCGCTTTCTCTTGCTCGGTGACTGTTGCATCACCCAAACTAATTCTGACTTTAAGTGTCACCAACTCATTAATTTGCTGCTCCATCTTCTTGATCTTTTCATTATTAATATCACCACTGGTGACACTCACCAAAGCAGGCAGCAACTCCACTGGAATCAACATCTTGGCCATAAGCACTTGCTGACCAATCACATTCCATATCGCACTACTCTGTATCAATTGATCCTGCAACCATTGGCGCTGCGCATGCCCCATAATGGTACGCGAAGGATGATCGAGATCTTGTTTAAAACGAGTCAAATCGATACCCTGCGGCGTTACATACTGGGTATAACTTAACTGCTGATCACGCGCCAAGATTCGAGTGTCCAACATGATTAACTGAACCAAATCACCAAAGTTAAACTGACGGTAAATGTTTAAGAAATTATCACGTGCTGTCGGTCGAATTGGCATCCACTCAAAATATGCTTGCAATGCCGCCAGTTTACGGGCCTCAAAATCTCCCTCATTGGCTTGATGGTTTTCAGCGCCTGCTTTCCAAGCATCATTCGCCAACTCATGGTCATCCCAAATCACAATAAACGGATGTCGGTGATGTGCTGCCTGTAAATCCAGATCACTCCGGTATAGCGCATAACGCTTGCGGTAGTCATCCAACTTGATCGCTTCTTTATTATTGTCAGCTGGAAGTTCGCGGCCTAGGCGCTTAGCCTCTTCAGTGGCATATCCCCCCTGACCATATTCATAAATATAGTCCCCCAAGTGAATAATCACATCGAGATCTTGTCTAGCCATCTCCCTGTAAACATGAAAATACCCTGCTGGATAGTTCGAACATGAGCAAACTGCAAACTTAACCGAATCTGTACTCTCCGCCAAAGTTTTGGTTTGTCCAGTGGCTGAAACCTTATCGCCATAACGAAAACGGTAATAATAGGTTCGCCCCGATCTTAATTTATCCGCATCCACCTTAACGGTGAAATCCTGAACTTGAGTGGTTTGAACTTTGCCTGAATTGACAAGATGCACAAAGTTAATATCTTCAGAAATTTCCCACACCACTTCGAGGCGTGCAGCAAGATTCTTGGGTGTAAGTCGTGTCCACAAGATGACACGATCTTTTAATGGATCACCACTGGCTACACCATGCAAAAAATCTGCAGATGTAGAGGGTAAAATTTTTAAATCCTTATCATCACCACATGCAGTCAACGCGACTGGAACAGATAAGGCACCGAAGCTGGCTAAACTTTTTTGAATAAGCTCGCGACGTGAAATTTTATATGACATTGTGTTTTCCTTGAGTTTCACGGCTACACGTTAGGCCAGTATTATTTACGTTTAATAGCAGTTTTATTAAAAAACAATGACAAAAGGTTCTTTACTTTATTTATAAAATAATGTTTAGCAAACCGCATCACATCGTCCCACCATAAGCTCAACCCGAGCGCAAGTCAGCATCCAAATGGACCAAAACACACCAATCCAAGCATTTAATGTCACACAATAAACATTCAACACGATGAATTGATTGAAAAGAAAGCAAACCATCTCAAATCAACTTGCCAAGTTAAATTCGGTACATTAAGATGGCGCACATGCCCGGGTGGTGAAATAGGTAGACACAGGGGATTTAAAATCCCCCGCCCACAAAGCGTGCCGGTTCGAGTCCGGCCCCGGGCACCATTTTTAAGCAACTTAAAAATGGTGTCAAAAAAACCAGCCTAAGCTGGTTTTTTTATGTCTAGAATTTCCTGCTTCCCCGCAAAATCCAACACAACAAATAATGTGTATTAAGCCAATTGCATTGCTTCCCAGATTCGGATCGCATCCTTCATCGCTCTCACATCATGAGCACGAACGATACAGGCACCTTGCTGAATTGACAGCAAATGCGCCGCAACAGATGCGCCTGCGCGCTGCTCTGGCGCCACACCACCCAACACATCTGCAATAAAACGTTTACGAGACAGCGCAGACACAACGGGTAAACCCAACTCTTGAAGTTGATCAAACTGCTGTAATAACTTTAAATTTTGTGCGGTATTTTTCGCAAAGCCAAACCCTGGATCAACCAAGATATTCTCACGACGTACACCCGCTTTGATCGCCGCTTCAATTCGAACACTTAACTCAGCAATCACATCACGCGTGACATCTTGATAATCACTCAGCGCATTCATCGTGGTCGGCTCACCGCGCATATGCATGAGCACCACAGGAATTCCAAGTTGCGCTGCTGTTTCTAAAGCACCTGGACGCGTTAAACCACGCACGTCATTCCAGATATGCGCTCCCGCCTCAACAGCCGCTCGAATCACCACTGGTGAGGATGTATCAATAGAAAGTACAACACCTCGCTTAGAGAGCAGCTCAACCACTGGAATCACGCGATCCAATTCATCTTGTAGTGACACAACACTGGCACCCGGCCGAGTCGATTCTCCACCAATATCAATAATACTGGCACCCGCCTCAATCATGGCTTGTGCATGTTCAAGTGCAAGATCACGATGCTGATATTTACCACCATCACTAAATGAATCTGGCGTTACATTTAAAATCCCCATGATCTGCGGTGTTGATAAATCCAATTGCAAATCACCACAGTGCAGTTGCTGCTGTGGCAGTGAGACGAAACGCATATATAACTTCCTAGCTGTATTTTAAATGTGGATGGATTATATCAGGCAAAAAAAAGAGCCTCTATGCGAGACCCTAATTTCTTTCCTGCTGATCACTTAGCTAACAGGTAATGGTGGCGGTGTTGACGGACCATCATTTTTAACTAAATCTACCACCGGATTTTCAGCAACATATACTTTTGGTGGGTTCGGTTCACGACCTTCCATGATGTCACGGATTTGTTCGCGATCCACTGTTTCCCATTCAAGCAATGCTTTTACCATTGCATGGGCGATATCTTTATTGTTCTCCAAGATATCCCAAGCAACTTTATACTGCTCATCCAGAATACGACGGACTTCGGCATCTACCTGTTGTTGCGTTGCTTCAGAAATGGTACGACTTCCAATGCTCCCCAAGAAGGACTGCTGAGAATCATCTTCGTACACCATCACGCCCAATTTTTCAGACATACCGTACTTGGTAACCATCGCACGTGCCATTTTAGTTGCACGCTCAAAGTCATTTGATGCACCGGTAGACTGCTGATTAACAAAGATCTCTTCAGCAATACGACCACCAAACAAAATTGAAATTTCGTTCAACATCTTGTCTTTATAATGGCTGGTCTGGTCATGTTCAGGCAACTGCCAAGTCACACCCAAGGCCCAACCACGCGGCATAATCGTTACTTTATGCACTGGGTCTGTACCCGGAAGAATCTCTGCGACAATCGCATGACCCGACTCATGATAAGCCGTAGCACGACGCTCTTCCTCACGGATCACCATCGATTTACGTTCAGGACCCATGTAGATCTTGTCTTTGGCATCCTCAAAGTCGTGCATATCAACTGTGTTTTTATTACGGCGTGCCGCAAACAGAGCTGCCTCATTCACAAGGTTGGCCAATTGCGCACCAGAAAAACCAGGTGTACCACGAGCCAAAACTTTAAGATCCACGCCCGTCACAGAAGGTAGTTTTTTCAAATGCACAGCAAGAATTTGTTCACGGCCTTTAATGTCCGGAAGACCCACCATCACTTGACGGTCAAAACGACCTGGACGCAGTAATGCTTTATCCAGTACGTCTGCACGGTTGGTCGCAGCAATAACGATAATACCCTCATTGCCTTCAAAACCATCCATCTCAACCAACATCTGGTTCAAGGTTTGCTCGCGCTCATCATGACCGCCACCTGTACCTGAACCACGATGGCGACCGACAGCATCAATCTCATCAATAAAGATGATACATGGTGCATGACGTTTTGCTTGTTCGAACATGTCGCGCACACGAGATGCACCCACACCAACAAACATTTCAACAAAGTCTGAACCTGAAATACTAAAAAACGGAACCTTGGCTTCGCCTGCAATCGCTTTTGCTAGAAGTGTTTTACCGGTACCTGGTGGACCCACCATCAGTACGCCTTTCGGAATTGTCGCACCCAAACGTTTGAATTTCGCTGGATCTTTTAAGAAGTCGACAATTTCAACCACTTCTTGCTTGGCTTCATCACAACCGGCAACGTCTACAAATGTGACTTTAATCTGGTCTTCGGACAACATTTTTGCCTTCGACTTACCAAAGCTCATTGGTCCGTTCTTGCCACCTGCACCACCACCCATGTTGCGCATAAAAAACATGAATAACAAAATAATCAAAAGCACAGGGAAGCTTGCGATAAGCAGTTGCATCAATAAACCTTGACGCTGTGGTGCAGTACCTTCAACAACGACATTATTCTTGCTTAGGCTAGGCATAAGCTGAGTATCTTCAACCTGAGGACGAACACTCTCAAACTTAGTGTCATCGGTTTTTACACCACTGATTTGCAAGCCGTCGATTGTCACTTGTTTTACTTGACCAGCATTAACCGCCGTAACGAATTCTGAATAATTCATTGCGGAAGGCTTATCGCGGTCACTGATGTTACTGAAAATTAAAATCAGCACACCCAGTATAATGAGCCACAATACGGCATTTTTGAAGAGATCGCTCAAAGCTTTATTCCCATATCAATCTAATT
>JASLIY010000344.1 GCA_030152675.1 Acinetobacter sp. | reverse complement strand
CGATGTCGATTCTAGCTACGTTATAAACCACCTTAAGTCGATGGTTTCTGTTCAAACCCGTTGGCGTCTTTGGACGTTTCTGGGCAGTAGCTTATCTCCGTACAGGAGCCTCACCTAACGAGGTTAATTTGCAATTTGTTGTGGCGGATTATAAGCACATTAAATATGCAAAGCCAAACAAATTTTAATCATATATTTAAGTCATTGATTACTAGAGTGATATTTATTTGGTTTTATTATAAAAACACAGAAAATCAGGCGAAATTTAAAAATAATTTATTTTTATGATTTTAATTCTGATTATAAAGCTCGGAAATAAACGTCATTATTTGGATGTTTTTATTTTAATTGCACTGATTTATTATTAAATATAGGTTTATTTTTAATGCTTTTAGAGGGTGGTTTTAACTCAGGTTGAGTTGTCGAATAAATCAGAGTTAGATCATCAGTATTTAGCATATTTTTTTGAATGAAAGTTTGAATTGAGTTGTTGAAATATAGCGTTTTTAATCAAACTTCCGTCAATTCACCTTGACGGTGTTGCGAAGTAGATTTTAGAAAAACATATCCTATTGATCAAGATCTGAGCGAGAGGTCGCAGCCGATAAGTGAGCATCTTGAGTTGGTATTTTTGACTCAACATTATAATTAAAAATATGTTTTTATATAAAATAATCTTTAGCATTTGAGGTGTGTTGCACTGTAGATTTGGCTGTTTGTCTTGAATCCACTTACGTGGATCTCAATATTCTATCTTCCCTCAATTTTTACTGACTATTTAGTTAATCTAAACAATATGGGGTTTGAGATCAATTGATGAGGCCGCTATTTGGCAGCACTGAAGCTGAATGGCATGCTTAATAAATAAACATTCAGCCGTAAAAAACCAGCCAGATGCGTACTGACTGGTTTTTAAGATTACGGATTTTTAACTGCGGCAGCCGGATACTGCGCAATAGGAGGGCTTAGGCTTGCGTGTGCTCATCCGCCTGATCATCTGCATCCGCTTGGGTCATTTCAGGCAATGCTAAGGCTTTTTCCAGCACTTGGACAAAGATCTCGCGTGGTTGTGCGCCTGCAAGTGCGATGCGTTGATTGAAGACAAAAAACGGTACGCCAGTCACTTTGAGTTGCTCTTGAGCCATGTCTTCATCGAACTTGACGAAGTCCGCATACAGCTCAGAGTCGAGTACATCATCGACTTCAAGTGGGTTGAGTCCGATGCGTGCTGCCACATCTTCGAGTGTTTCACGTGCATCAACCGGCATACCTTCGGTCAGTACGCTATAGAAAAATGCAGCTTGTGCTTCATTGCCCAAGCCTTTGCTTTGTGCCAAGTGAATGATGCGGTGGGCATCTAGGCTCGAACCGGGTTGAACCTGTTGCCAGTTAAACTCGATCCCTTCTTCTTTGGCCATGGCCGCGATTTCAGCTTGCATCTGTTCAACTTCAGGCACGCTGCGCTGATATTTTTGTGCCAAACGTTCGATGTTCGAGCCTTGCAATTTTAGGTCAGCATCCTTGTTGAGCTGGAAACTGTGCCAATGGACTTCAAGCTCAAGTTCTAACTGTGCAGCTGCTGCTTCTAAGCGATGCTTGGCGATATAGCAAAAAGGGCAGACCACATCAGACCAGATATCAACGCGCATATAAATTCTCAAATATAAATTGAGTGCTCAGTTTAACCAAATGTGCGAAATTCTCCAGCGCTAATCTTTGATTTGGGCAGCTCAAATTGCTGAGGAGATCGGCATGCACGGATACGTGCTCAAGGCAAAGTGTAGTCGCCCCACAATCAAAAAGCAGACCTTATAGTGCGCAAAGCGGCATCGCGATTGGGCGATGTTCTACGTGTTCTACATTGAAAATTTGAACGGTCTTGAACATTTAATTTGATATATTGGCTGAAATTTAAGCTTTAAATTTCTGCAATATGCTATAAGTTGTTCAATTTGAATTGGTTTAAAAACTTTCACATGTGTTTGAAAATGGCGTTATTGTGAAAGAAGTGCAAAAAGAACAATTGAGGTGGATATGCGTCGGGTGATGATATTTATAGCGGTGGTGATTTTGGCGATCGCGGCATTGGTATTTTTTCGCCAAAACACAGAGCAGCGCTTAGCGGCCGATCGAGCAACATTTGATTTGGTCATGAACGAGAAAATGCGTGCCCTCTATAGCCAAGCACAGGATTGGTCGGCGCCCTTGCAGTTTGATGTAACAGATCCGCGTTTGAATGGGGATTATAAAATCCTCGCTGAATTCGTTTTAAACTATTGGGTCGAAAATATCGAAGTCCGCAATACTTATTTACGTGCGCTTAAAGCGGTCAAGTGGGATCAGTTTCTCGATGTCGAGCGTCTCGATCAGGACCGTAAAAATAAATATCAGCAGACGGATCAGATGTTAAAAACAGCGCATCAAGTGACTGAGCATTATCAGCAGCAAAGTGCCCAAAATAAACAAGCGGCTTTAGAACACGCCAAGACCTTGCCGATCGATGAAACGATGCGTGAAGGGTTGCTTGAGAAGCTCGAACATAATCTCAAAGTTGATCAAGAGAGTGCCTTAATTGTTTTAGAGCTACAGGTCTTGGATAAAGCTGATGCGATGTTGGCAATGCTCAAAAAATACCCATGGCAGAAACAAGACGGCAAAATATTATTCCCTGAAAATGCCCAAGTGAAACAGTTTAATCAACTCTATCAAGATGTCTTAAAGCTCAATGCTGAGATCGAGAAGAAGAAACAGCAAAATGCGAATGAGTTGGATGATACGATCACTGAAACTGAAGTGAGTGATACACAGACTGTGGTGAGTGGTGTTGATGCGGCAGTAGCTGATACGGGGATTGCGGTGAGTGGTGTAAAGCCAAGTTAAGCTGAGTGCATGATTAACAAGTCTTTATATTGATGAGTCTGACTTTATGCTACAAATAAAGCATTATTTATTGGAGTTTGTGGTATGTCGCATCGAATTCATGCTGTAGTCGGTCAAAAAATTTCACGTATTGCGCAGTCCGTATTGATGGCGGCAGCATTACTCGGGAGCACACAATTTGCAGTTGCTGGACCCACTGTAGATCAGCTCAGTGATTGTTTGGTGAAAGCAACCACTGCCGCGGATAAAACAACCGTCTTGCAATGGACCTTTGTGGCCTTGTCGACGCATCCTGATCTAAAAAGCTTTAGCAATGTCAATGAAGTACAGAAAAACCAACTCGATCAGAAGTTTGCCCAAGTGGTGCAACGTGTCATCGTTGATCAATGTGCGGCACAAACCAAAGCTGTGATTCAAGCTGAGGGTATACAAGCGGTCGGCGATAGCTTCCAAGAGCTCGGCCGTGCCACGGGTGAAGAGATCCTCAAAAACCCTGAAGTGAAGCAGCAGTTGAATGGTTTGATCCGCTATATCGACCTCAATAAATTGGTTACCACATTTTTAACCCCAGATATTTTCTCTAAATTGGGGCTGTCGAGATAATTGAGAAGACTGGGGTGAATTTTGAATTCATCCCAGCTTTAATAGCAGTGCGTTAATTACTTTGATAGAAATTTCATACTGTTTTTTATAAAAGCCATTTCAACATGACGCCAATGCTTTAAATTTTTCACAATATTAATGCCAGTCAGCTAAGCTTTTTTAAAGTGAATTTTCATGATTTTTTAATGAAATTGCTTTCAACATGAAGCTAATGCTTTAAATTTTTT
>JASLIY010000236.1 GCA_030152675.1 Acinetobacter sp. | reverse complement strand
ATTGTTGATCCAGACCCATAAGTTCCAATGCCCGATGCTTGGCTGTTGTTGGTAGCTATAGCGCCCGTGATGGTCAGAGTGATTGTTGATCCAGTTGGGACGGAAACGTTCCATGAAACCGTATGGCCCAAAGTCGAGTGTCGAACCCGTGATATTGAGATTGTCCGTATTCATTACGCCATGGGCAAAACCGCAGAGTTGCCATTTGGCGATCATGACCGCCGTGCGTTGAATGACTTGCTCGGCAAATGCCAGTACGGGATTGGCGGCATGGAGACAATCAGGATAATGCCAAGCGATACATTGATCGACAAAATCCTTGAGTAACTCAGGTGCATATTGATTGATCCATTCAAAGTGCCCGAGACGAATATGGCAGTCGCTGCTTCTGAGCATCATGGCCGCAGTTTCAAGTTTCTCACGTTGGATCGGCTGGGTCGATGCGGTAAAGCCAACCGCATCACTTGAGGGGACACCGAGTGCGTTTAGTGCATGACCGGCTAGATATTCACGAATCACGGAGCGCAAGACTGCACGACCATCGCCCATGCGTGAGTAAGGGGTTTTTCCTGCACCTTTTAAGTGTAAATCGACGACTTGATTATTGCGACCCAGAACTTGGGCAATCAGTAGACCACGACCATCGCCAAGCTGACCGGCCCATTGACCAAATTGGTGACCTGCGTAAACCATGGCAAGGGGATGGAAAGCAGTAAACGTTTTTTGACCGCTACAGATCTCAACCCATTGATTTTTTTCTTCCTCGCCCCACTGCAATTGTTCTGCAAGTGCCGAGTTAAAATGACCTGCTTTGGCACCGATCAGTGGGCTAGGCATTTGCTGATGGTATAGCGCTGGATCAAGCGAAGAATAACGAGAGATAATCTGCATAACACGTCAACACCGAGAAACTGAACTTTACTATAACAAAAATTGCAGCGCACACATTAAAGCGCCAAGATTAAAGTTCTAAAAGATTAAAGTCCTCAAAGTTGCAGCACGGAATATCATCAATCCCCCAAAACAAATCATCCCCGAAGTCGGGGATGATGGAAAGATCGATTTTTTGGGGGTAGGCCAAGCAATGCCTTACTCTGGAACGGTGCTCTTTTTAATGCTACGCATTAATGTTTCAAGACGTTCACGATGGAAGCTGAGCTTTTGTTCCACCAACTGAAAGTCAACTTTGAGTTTGACATCCATGTTGTGGATTTTTTCTGCCACAGCTGCTTTCTTGGCGTGTAACTCTTGTTCTTTGAGTTTGGCCCAGTCGTTAAGGGTATGGGTAAAAGCCTCATATTCTTGCGCAACTTTTTGCTTCATCGCATTTAAGTCCGCATTGACATCGTGACCATATACCGCCAAATCTTGTTCTGCGTATTTAAAGCGCATGGCAAGTTCAGCTTTTTTGATATTGAAGCTTGGGATACGGCGTAAGTTTTTAGCCAAGCCCAGTTTAGAACAGCTCCAAATCAACCATTTGGTTGGATCGTATTGCCACCATTTCACGCCATTACGATAGTCATATTGGAAGATATGATGGTAGTTATGATAGCCCTCACCCCATGTGGCGATGGCCAAAACAAAGTTATCACGCGCCGTGTTTTCATCGGTATAAGGACGTTTGCCCCACATGTGACACAAGGAGTTGATAAAGAAGGTGACGTGATGGCTGAGAATCAAGCGCAGTAAACCACCGAGCAAGACCACACCCCAGACATCACCGACAGCCCAACCGACAGTGCCTAAAATAGCCACGTGCACGAGGATGACCAAGGGCACATAGTATTTATGTTGGAACATGACTAATTTGTCATTGAGTAAGTCGGGTGCATTTCTGAAATTTGGCTCTGCAGATGGATAGTCACGTAACATCCAGCCGATATGGGCATACCAGAAGCCTTTGTTAATCGAATACGGATCTTTTTCTACATCATCGACATGACGATGATGGGTACGATGGCCTGATGACCAAAATAAGATACTATTTTGTACCGCAAAAGTACCCGCAATCATGAGTAAGATCTTTAAGGGGAGTGACGCTTCATACGCTTTATGTGCCCATAAACGATGATAGCCCGCGGTAATCCCGAGGCTGCTCATAGCCAAAAGAAAAAATAAACTCAACCATGCCGCCACGCTAAAGTCGTGATGGTAGGCATAAAGTGGAATCGCAATCACAGCAACGATCGGTAAAAAGATCAGCGCAAAAATCGCAATCCAGTTGATCGGGGCTTTCGGTAGGGGAGGATTCATCTCCAACAGCACTCCTAGAAACCTGAGAAGAAGGCAAAGACTTCAAAACATAAAAAAAATATCACCACATAGCAGAACTATTTTTATAGGCTATGCTCCGAAAGATCTTAGCATGAGCGAACAAATGCGCACTAGCATTATTGTACATTTGTATTCAGCTCAAAAGTAACAGATTAAATCATTCGATTGATTGATTTAATCGTAAATAGAATCCGAACTGACGCAGTTAGCCGATAGTATTGAAAATACTTAAGTTATTTTAATTATATCAGCGGTCATGTGCTTGGCATCTTGTGGGAAAGTCCAGCAAATGCTGAACTTACGTAGATACGGCTATCGGGGTGTAAACCCTGTGGGGCTTTTTGTAAAAAGCGCCCTAAAAAATCAATCTAGGAAGAGAGGTTTCAGTCGTGAATGCAACCGACCCAAGATAAAAAAACTAAATGAACAGTGCTTGCATCCGTTTCGGGAAATCGGTAATTAACCCCTCGATCCCTAAGGCTTTCAGCTGTAGAGCCCGCTCTAAATCATTGACCGTCCAAACACTGACCGCCATGCCTGCTGCATGCGTTGCTGCGATCGCTTGCTCGCTTGCCAGTTGATCCATCCAACCGATTTGCTGACAGCCTAACTCGAGTGCCAATTCAATCGGATGCTTCAAACGTGGATTTTCAATCAATAAACCGCGTCGAAACTGGGGGGCGAGTTGTTGTGCCGCAACTAAGACTTGTGGGTCAAAGCTCGTGATGACGACATTTTTAAGATATACAGGATCTTGCAGCTGTTGTATCAGGCTGTTGATCAACTGCTCAGCTTGATCTCGATGTTCAACGGCTTTGATTTCAACTTCGATATGTTCAAATGAGGACATTAATTTGAGCGCCTGACTGAGCAGCGGCGTGACTTGCGCTGGCCACTCGCGCCAAGCGGAGGCTTGGTTAAAGCGAATAAGATCCGCTTCAATACAGGCATAGAGATCTTGAACGATGCCGGCACTGCGGATGAAGTTGTCATCATGCATCACCACCAGCGTTTCATCTGTGAGTTGTCTGACGTCAAACTCCACCGCCCGTACACCCAAGTCATGCAGATATTGGAATCCAGCCAAAGTATTTTCAGGTGCTTCGCCCCGCGCGCCGCGGTGACCAATGATTCGCATCGTTTTAGCTCTCTTTAGATCAGTCAGTCTCTCAATGTATAGTCAATATAGGACGGAAGTTCAAGCATCCTACAAGGCGAGTTCTGCATTACTGCTCATGCGTTGAATCAAGCTGTTGATTGATATTTTTTTGCCAGAGCACTTCTTGTCCGCCTTCAGCACGTTGTAAAGCACGAGAGGCGACAAACAACCAGTCGGATAAGCGATTGATCAGTTGTAGCGCCGTGGCTTGGATATTTTGATCACGGGCATGCACGGTCATTAAGCTGCGTTCTGCACGACGACACACTGCGCGAGCTTGGTGTGCATAACTACAGCTGAGGCTGCCAGCAGGCAGGATAAATTCTTTGAGCATCGGTAAGTCTTGATTCATGCGATCAATTTCTTGTTCGAGATGATCGACACACACATTTTGTAGTAGATGGTAATTGGGGATGCAAACTTCACCGCCCAAGTCGAATAACCAGTGCTGGATCAAACTCAAAGAATGATCCCAAGCGGCTTGATCGGCGATTTTACTTTGGCTGATCTGCGCGCGTAATACGCCGATGATGGCATTCAGCTCATCCACATCACCGAGCGCGTGAATACGCAAGTCATCTTTGGCGACGCGAGACCCATCGCCTAAGCCAGTGGTGCCTTTATCGCCGGTACGTGTATAGATCTTGCTTAAACGATGTCCCATCTGATTTCCTCTAAGTCATCAAAGATATAAAAATAAAACTGCATTAAAAAAGGATAATGTCAGGTGTATGACATTATCCTAAATTCCGAAAAAGAAACCACTTTAAAGTCTTTAAACTGAGGATCTCTTTAAACCTAGTACTTAAATAAACTTAGTACTTAAATGTCACACCTGCTGAAGCAACGCGACCGCCATTCACATAATAGTATCCACTACCATAAGAAGCTGTTTTGTACTGTACATCACCAACGTTTTCAATGTTGGTAAACAGCTTAATATTCGGGTTGAGATTCCAAAATGCATTTAAGTCCACAGTTGCATATCCTGGTGTATCGCGTTGGTAGTCTTTGGCACTTGATTTCGTTGAAAGTGAACCGCTAACCCCGTAGATTTCATTTTGTAAACCAGCGGTGAAGGTGAAGCTCTGACGTGGGCGACGATTCAGTTCCTTTTTAGTTACGTCATTTTCAGATTTGACATAGTTATAAGCAGCTTTTGTGAACCATTGACCTTGCTCAAATGCTAAATAAGTTTCACCACCTTCAAAGTTAGCTTTACTGATGTTGTCAGGTTTGTAGTTATTGGCTGGGTTTGACTCAATTAAATCATCGACCTTAGTTTTGTAGAGAGATAGACCAGCACTTAAACCGTAATTTAGTTTCTGATCGATCCCGATTTCATAAGATGTGCTTTCTTCTGGATTGAGGTCAGGATTGCCATAACTACTATATAGTTCGTTCAATGTAGGTGATCTGAATGCTGTACCGATATTGGCGTAAACGCTTGTTAAAGGTAGTACTTGGTAGCGGATCGCAGCTTGGCCAACGGTATGCGTACCATACTTTTCATTATCTTCAACACGTAGACCCAACTGAGTGCTTATGCCGTTGTCATCATATTGATGTTGAATATAGTAGCCCATTGAATTTACATCACCGTTATAAGGTGCTGCATATGAAATTGCATCGCCTTTAATGGTTTGATACGTGGTGCCGAGCAATATATTTTGTTGCGGTGTGAACTGCCATTTTCCGTAAACTTCAGCTTCCTGAGTTTTACTGTGTACAAAGTCATAGGATTGAGCAAAGTTTTTATTTTTTTGATCAATATCATCTTTGAATTGAGACAAACGTGCATTTAATGAGAGATCAGGACTTAGGTTGACACGACCTTTAAGGTTCACGATTTCATTTTTAAAATCTTGAGTCATACTTTTAAGTTGTTGACAGTTATAGCTTGCATCTTGAACTGCACAATCGATATAACCCGAAGACCCCTGATTTTGCTGATAGTCTAAAGATAAAGCATAGTTTTCCTGATCTACACCGAGCTTGGTACTAAAGCCTTTTTGATCATAATCTGCAGTTTTTAACTGACTGTTTTTAAAATCGGTGACTTGTGTGCCATCAGTTTCTAAGCGCTGACCACGAATTTGGGCATAAAATCCATCTTGAGCAAAATCTGCACCTAGGATCGATTTGTAAGTATTGTTTTCACCGATTTCTCCCGTCACAAAGGCAGAAGTCTTTTCAGGTGTTTTTGAGATGAGTTGTACTACGCCTGCGATAGCATCGGTACCATACAGCACAGATGCAGGGCCTTTGAGAACTTCAATTTGCTTGATGTCAGTGGTGTCAATAAATGCCAGTGAAGGTGCGCCAGTTGTTGCTGTGTTGAGACGAACGCCGTCACGTAAGATTAATGTTTGATTAGAATTGGCGCCACGTAAGAAAATGGATGCTACTTGTCCATAACCACCACTTTGAACCATATTGATAGAGGCATCTCTCATCAGTAGATGAGGAAGTTCTGCGATAGGTGATTGTTCAAGTACAGCTGAATCAATGATCTCAATACGTGCTGGTACCGTATCGACTTTCTGTTCTGAACGCGTTGCTGTAACCACTAGAGGTTCAAGCGTTACTGTTTCTGTGCTTGGGTTTGAATTAGCAAAAGCCGTGGAAGATAGACCCATCGCAAGTGCGATCGCGCCGACAAGTGTCGTCGGTTGAAATTGAATAGACATCATGATGCTCCATGCACTCACTCCCCGTGAATGCGTTCATTAGAGGGACAACAAGCAGGTTTCCGGACTCGAAGAGTATTGGCTGATCTTTGCAGCGAACGAACATATCTACCTTCCCACACGAGTGCAGTGGTTTAAGTTTTAACTTATGCGATATGCTCTTCATTCTTACCGTTGCGGGGGCAGTTCTGGTGTTTCACCACATTCCCTAAGCCTTTTATTCAGGCGAGACTTGTTGCGTTTGGCGCGAAGTATAAAGACTGCTGATTCTTTCGACAATGAAAAATCGAGATTCATAATCAACTTTCACTATGCAGACAAAAATTCAATTACAATAGCCATCTTTATTCACTTGAAGACCCTCGGTCTGTCTTGATTTGAGCCTGATGACGATATGACTATGCGAACCCGTGCCAAAATTTGTGGCATTACCCGTGTTGAAGATATCCACGCTGCTGTTGATGCTGGCGCAGATGCCATTGGTTTGGTGTTTTATCCACCGAGTCCACGTCATGTCAGTATTGAACTCGCGCAGCGCCTGGTGCAGCATATTCCGGCCTATGTCAGTATCGTCGGCTTATTCGTCAATGCCGATGCTGATGAAATCAATACGGTTTTGCAGCAGCTTCCGCTTGATGTGTTACAGTTACATGGCGATGAAAGTCCAGCACAATGTCAGCAGATTGCACAGCAGACCAAACGCCGTTGGTACAAGGCGATTCAAGTCAAAGCTGAGTTGGATATTGCAGATCTGATCCAGCAATATCAACAGGCAGGTGCCAGTGCAGTACTGTTAGATGCTTGGCATCCTGAACTCAAAGGCGGTACAGGCTTGCACTTTGATTGGGCCTCATTTCCACACAGCGACATGCCCTTGATCTTGGCAGGTGGACTCAATCCAGACAATATTCAACAGGCGATACAGACGACCCAAGCTTATGCGGTCGATGTGAGTGGTGGAGTAGAAGCTGCGAAAGGTATAAAAGATCAACAACTTATTCAACAGTTTATGCAAGGAGTCCTAGGTGGATCAGCAAAGTAATACGATTGATTATCGCCAGTTCCCAGATGACAAAGGTCATTTCGGAATCCATGGTGGACGTTTTGTGTCAGAAACATTGATGGCGGCATTACAGGATCTAGAAAAACTCTATTTCCGTATGAAAGATGATCCGCAGTTTTTGGCAGAATTTGATCGCGATTTGGCACACTATGTCGGTCGTCCAAGTCCTTTGTATTATGCTGAACGTTGGTCTAAACATCTGGGCGGCGCACAAATTTATCTCAAGCGTGAAGACTTGAATCATACCGGTTCGCACAAGGTCAATAACACCATTGGTCAAGCATTGCTGGCCAAACTCTCAGGCAAAAAACGTATTATTGCTGAAACCGGTGCAGGCCAACATGGTGTGGCGACTGCAACGATTGCTGCACGCTTGGGGCTTGAGTGTGTGGTGTTTATGGGGGCTGAAGATGTAAAACGTCAGGCCATGAACGTCTATCGTATGCGCCTGTTGGGTGCGACCGTTGTGCCGGTTGAGAGTGGCTCTAAAACTCTCAAAGATGCGATGAACGAAGCCATGCGTGACTGGGTCACTAATGTGGACACCACCTATTATGTGATCGGCACGGTGGCGGGACCACATCCCTATCCGCAGTTGGTTCGTGACTTCCAATCGATCATCGGTCGTGAAGCGCGTCAGCAAATCTTGGATCAAGCGGGTCGATTACCCGATGCCTTAGTGGCTTGTGTCGGTGGTGGTTCCAATGCTATGGGCTTGTTCTATCCATTCTTAAATGATGCCGATGTCAAAATTTACGGGGTTGAAGCTGCAGGTCTGGGTGTCGAGTCGGGTCAGCATTCAGCACCACTCACTGCTGGACATGTGGGGGTATTGCATGGGAACCGTACCTATTTGATGTCTGATGCTGAAGGCCAGATCATTGAAACGCATAGTATCTCAGCCGGTCTAGACTATCCGGGTGTGGGTCCTGAACACAGTTTCCTTAAAGACATGCACCGTGTGAACTATATGCCGATCAATGACCAAGAAGCTTTACAAGGCTTCCGTGATTTGACGCATATCGAAGGGATTATCCCTGCACTTGAAAGTGCACATGCCATGGCTTATGTCACCAAGTTGGCTCCAACCATGTCGAAAGATCAAATTATTATTGCGACGGTGTCTGGCCGTGGCGATAAAGACTTGATGACCGTTGCACGCCTTGATGGTGTAGAAATGGTCGACATGTAAGTCTTCCTTCCGCTTTAAAAAAAACGTGTCTATTTCATAAATAGGCACGTTTTTTTATGGCGGATCATTATCTATATCTATCGATAGGTCTATAGGCTATAGATGCTAGAGGCGATTGATTCATGTTTAAACTTTGAAATACACTTTTGTTGATGATTGGAGATCTTAAATGAGACCAAGTTTATTTATCGTGATGTTGGGCGGACGTCATCGTGCAGCCAACATGGAAGTGCATGATGTCGTGTTGGCTATTGGTGAGTCGCTGGATCAGACGTATGCGCAACTCAAGCAAGCTTGGTTTGGCGAAGCACAAGGTCTGCATATTGATGCATGGGCGCAGATTAATGGCATTGAGTTTGAAGGGATCGACTATCAAATTCATTTCAGCCATGCAGCCCCAGCACAAAGTGCGCAGAAACTTTATCTCATTAACTTAGGGGGCTACGATCCACGTGAATTTGGTGAGCAGCATCGTTATGTATTGGTGGTCGCACAAAATGAGATGGTCGCTAAAGCCAAAGCAAAACAGCACTTTGCTAAGCATTGGCAGATGTCACATACGGATCGCGTACTTGAGGTCGATGATTGTTTGGCGATCGATCAAGTGCATGGACACTTTGTCCAATTGATCGAAGGCAAGTTTAGTGGTAACTGTTGGGAAAATACCTATCTAAAAATTTGAGGCTAAAATTAAGCAAGAATCTGGCGTGATGCTTTGAGGTGATGTTTAAATGAAGTCTCGTTGTTTAGAACAAAATGAGATATCTATTTGAATATAAAATGAGTATTGAGCTGATTTATTGAAATATCGCTGCTTATTTGCACGATTTGCGCGCTTGCTAAGCCTTATCAATAAAATCGCTATTCAGTATGTATAAAAGGCATTTTATTGAAAGATCAATCCTCGTTATGCTATTGGCCTTTATAATGATATTACTAGCTATACGCCATGTATTTATATACTGACTTCGATCAGCAACTGA
>JASLIY010000209.1 GCA_030152675.1 Acinetobacter sp. | reverse complement strand
GGGAATTTCCCACCAACCAGGTTTTTTCGATGCCGGCTTTGTCCATAAAGCGAATCGCATGTTCGACCCAAGCTTTAATGCCGTAAGGTGTTCCTTCTGCAACCACGGTCTGACCATAACCAATCGAATCGATGGCATAGCAGTGTCCAACTTCGGCGATGGCATTGAGGTTTAACCACCAGTTGGCTGCCGCAGAAACGCCTGTACCTGAGCCGTGTAAAAATAAAATTGGTGTGCCCGAACCCGCTTCATGATAATGCGTCAATTCACCAGCGGCCGTTTCGAGCCACTGATCTTCGAGGCCGAAAAATGCATCGGTTTTATAATTTGGAGTTTCCATAGCGCACATATAAGATCCTTTCAGTTGCGAATAGGTCAGGGGGCCTAGTCTCAAAGTTTTATCAAAGTCTGTGAATATGATTTAATCCAGATCAAAGCACTAATATAATTTATGCACCGTCTGATCTATTTAAACTATAAAAATTTAAACCCGAGTCAGTTTATTTAACACGGCTCTAGATTTTATTTTCAATCGAGTTGATAAATTTCTCGATATTCTGTTGGTTGTTTCGCGTGTGATAACTCATAAATAAATCCAATAATGGAAGTTCAACGGAAAGCGGTTTAATCACGATATTGCGATGGTTGTGGATAATCGGTTCAATATAGTGAGGTAATATGGCGCAGCCGAGTCCCATATTGACCGAGTTAATATTGAATAAGATATTTCCTGCATGTTGGATCAGGTTGAATTTAATATTGTTCTGCTTGGCAAAGTGCAGCACAGACTTGTGTAAAGTCGGCGCATTTTCGATCGAGGCAATGATCAATGCTTCATTATTCAAGGCCTCCACCGGGATCACATCATACTGCGCCAAGGGGTGATCTTTGGGCATCAAAAAGAGCATCTTTTCCCGAAACACCAGTCGACTGCTGATGCAATCGGTGCTGATATTTTCACGCACAAAACCGATATCAATCTGACCTGACTCAAGTGCTTCAAGCTGTTCAGCGGCATCCATACTTTGCAGTGATATTTTTAAGTCAGGATTTTCAAAGCGAATCTTGGTCAAAACCAAGGGGAAAACTTTGAGTTCAGCAACCGGCACAAAACCAATGCTCAAACAACAACTTTGCTCTTTGGCGACTTGCCGAGTTTTTTGCACCGTGATCTCGGCTTGATCCAAGGTGGCTTGTGCATAAGGTAAAAAGTTTCGACCTTCTTCCGTGAGTTCGACTTTACGCTTGGTACGATGGAACAGTTGAATATCGAGTTCTTGTTCCAGATATTTAATCTGTTGACTTAAAGACGGCTGCGCGGTAAATAAACGCTGCGCGGCTTTACTAAAATTAAGTTCTTCTGCCACAGTGACAAAATAACGAAGATGACGTAATTCCATTTTTTCATCCGGCTTTTAACGTGAATCGACTTAAAATAAACAAATATGTATAAATCATAGCTGATTTTAAGCCTATATAGCTACGCTTTATAATCGGCATCATCTATAGCAGCATATATAAATAATATTTCTCATTCATCAAACTTAAACCCATATTATCTCGAAAATGAATCGTTTTGATTTTATTGATGCGAAGCTATGGAGAGTGCTGATGAAAAATAGAATTGATACGCTGGATATCGATCGTTTAGTTGATGCTAAAAATGGTCGAGTCGTGCCTTCTATTTATACTGATCCTGAAATCTATGAGCTTGAGCTCGAACGTGTATTCGGACGCACTTGGTTATTTCTCTGCCATGAAAGCCAAATCCAGAAATCGGGTGACTTTTTTAACAACTATATGGGTGAAGATCCGATTATTGTGACGCGTCAAAAAGACGGTTCAATCAAAGCTTTTTTAAACCAATGTCGCCACCGTTCTATGCGCGTGAGTTTTGCTGATTGTGGTAATACACGTGCATTTACCTGTCCATATCATGGCTGGTCTTATGGCGTCGATGGTCAACTCAAAGATATTCCGCTTGAAGATCGTGCATTTCCACAAGGGGCCTGTAAAGAAAAATGGGGCTTGGTGGAAGTCAATCGCGTTGAAAGCTACAAAGGTTTGATCTTTGGCTGCTGGGATGAAACCACGCCGGATCTGATCGAATACATGGGTGATATGGCTTGGTATTTAGATGGTGTTTTAGACCGTCGCCCGGGCGGCACCGAAATTATCGGTGGGGTGCATAAATGGGAAATCGAGTGTAACTGGAAATTTGCAGCAGAACAGTTTGCCTCGGATCAATACCATGCCTTGTTCTCACATGCGTCTGCGATTCAAGTCTTGGGTGCCAAAGCCAATGACGACAGCAGCAAGCAACTCGGTGATGCACAAACTGCACGTCCGGTCTGGGAAACCGCCAAAGATGCGATCCAGTATGGCCAACGCGGTCATGGTTCAGGCTTTTTCTTTACCGAGAAACCCGATGCAAACGTCTGGGTTGATGGTGAAGTGGCCAATTATTTCCGTGAAACTTATGACGAAGTTAAAGAACGTCTCGGTGAAGTCCGTGCTCTACGTTTAGCCGGTCATAACACCATGTTCCCGACCTTGTCATGGCTCAATGGAACCGCAACTTTACGCGTTTGGCATCCACGTGGTCCAAATAAAACTGAAGTATGGGCATTCTGTATTGCCGATGCTGAAGCGTCTCAAGAAGTTAAAGAAGCATTTGAACGTTCGGCCACCCGTGCTTTCGGTCCTGCTGGGTTCTTGGAGCAAGATGACTCTGAAAACTGGGTCGAGATTCAAAAAGTCTTGCGTGGTTATAAAGCGCGTAAAAATCCATTGATTATGGAAATGGGCTTGGGCAAAGAGCAGGTGCGCGAAGACGGTATTCCGGGGATTACCAACTATATCTTCTCTGAAACGGCAGCGCGTGGGATGTACCGTCGCTGGGCAGATTTGCTCATTCATGAGACATGGGAAGAAGTTGAAAAAGCAGCTGAAGCCTATGAGCAGGAGTTGGTGTAATGAAACAAGTCAGTATCGAATTACATCATCAGATCAGCCAGTTCTTGTATCAAGAAGCGGCTTTATTGGATGAGTGGAGATTCCGTGAATGGTTAGATGTCTTGGCTGAAGACATCTCCTACACCTTGCGCACCACGCCAAATGCGCAAACACGTGATCGTCGTCGTGCCTTAGAATTGCCGACCACATGGGTCTTTAACGACAATAAACATTTGCTCGAACGTCGTGTAGCACGTCTTGAAACCGGGATGGCATGGGCTGAAGAACCGCCATCACGCACCACACACATGGTCACCAATATCCGTGTTGCTGCGACCGATGTTGAGGGCGAATACGATGTCAACGTGGCGTATTTGTTATATCGCACCCAAAAAGAGAAAGACGTGACTTTCTATGTGGGCAAGCGTTTAGATCGGATTCGTCAGGTCGAGGGCGGTCTAGGCTTTCAAATTTTTGAGCGCAAAATCACCCTCGATCAGGTGACCTATACCTCGCATAACCTCAGTGTGTTTTTCTAATGAATAAAATTTTTGTATGCCAGTTGGGTGAGCTCGACCAAGGCGAAGCCTTAAAAGTGGAATGTGGTGTCAATGGAATCGAAGCATTGGCGGTGTTTAATGACGGTGGCAAGTACTTTGCCATGAATGACCGTTGTTCACATGGCAATGCCTCAATGTCCGAAGGCTATCTTGAAGATGATGGCACTGTGGAATGTCCATTGCACTCGGCACGTTTTTGCCTCAAAACCGGCGAAGCACTATGTCTACCCGCAACTGATCCGATCCAAACTTTTGAAGTGATTGAAGAAGATGGCGCGTTATACGTTGCCATGCAGGGAGCGTAGTCATGGGTTGGTTAGCGGGTGAAGTGGTACTGATCACTGGGGGCGGGTCTGGTTTAGGTCTGGCCTTGGTTGAACGCTTTTTGCAAGAAGGCGCACAGGTTGCGGTGCTACAACGCTCGGCTGCCAAAGTTGCGGCGCTCAGACAGCGTTTTGCCGATCAAGTGGTCGTGGTTGAGGGTGATGTGGCCAATTTTGCAGACAATGTCCGCGCAGTACAGGCCACCGTGGAACGCTTTGGCCGCTTGGATTGCTTTATTGGCAATGCGGGCATCTGGGATCACTATGCTGACATCGTCAATATGACTGGTGAGCAACTCGAAACCGCATTTGATGAAATCATGGCGATTAATACCAAATCTTTGATCTTGGGTGCTAAAGCCGCCCTCGATGAATTGGTGAAATCTGAAGGTTCAATCATTTTCACGTTGTCCAACTCTGCGCTCTATGCCGCAGGCGGTGGTCCGGTATATACCGCCTCTAAGCATGCTGGTGTTGGCATCATGAAAGAGCTGGCCTATGAATTGGCGCCCAAAGTGCGCGTCAATGCGGTTGCGCCATCGGGCATGAACGTCAATATCAAGGGCGCTGCCAGCTTGGGTCAAGCTGAGATTGGCTTACTTGATGCGCGTGATCCTGAAAAAATTGCCCGTGGTATGCCACTCAATTTCTTGCCTGAAGCAGAAGACATGGCGGGTTCCTATGTGCTGTTGGCCTCACGACAAAATAACCGTCCACTGACCGGTGTTTTGATCAATGCCGACTGTGGTCTAGGTATTCGTGGTCTACGTCAGCCGCGCGCTGGATTTTTTGATTAGTCATTGTTGTTGGTGTTTGTGGGTATTGCTCAATTGAGCCACAAGCGCATACACCAGTTCAGCATAAATGGATGATTCGGACGGCGTGAGCGGTCCGATGCAGAGGAGTGCTCCCATGGCGGTTAAGCTGATTTGTGCATCGCACAGCCCACTGATGGAATTTGCGACACCGCGAGATCAAGCGCAAGAACATCAGGTCCGTGAGACCTTTAAGCAGCTTGCAGTAGAGATTAAGGCCTATGATCCGACCTTGATCATCAGTTTTGGGCCAGACCATTTCAATGGTTTCTTTTATGACCTCATGCCAAGCTTTTGCATCGGAATCCGTGCCAATGCCGCAGGGGATTGGGACTATGGCAAAGACCAACTTAAGATCAATGTCCCAGAAGACACCGCTTTAGATTTGGTGCGTCACGTGCTCAACGATGGTGTCGACACGGCTTATTCGTATCGTATGCAGGCCGATCATGGCGTGACGCAGCCTTTGCACTTTCTCTGTGATGGTCAGTTAGACCGTTATCCGACGATTCCGATTTTCGTCAATGG
>JASLIY010000083.1 GCA_030152675.1 Acinetobacter sp. | reverse complement strand
AAAACTATCGCAGGTTTAGCGTTTAAGCAAGGAGATAAACATGCTGATTCTGACCCGTCGTGTCGGAGAAACATTAATGATTGGGGATCAAGTCAGTGTTACTGTGCTTGGTGTAAAAGGTAATCAGGTTCGTATCGGTGTAAATGCGCCGAAAGAAGTATCTGTGCATCGTGAAGAAATCTATCAACGAATTCAACATGAGCGTGCGATGCACGAACACCTTCAACACCTAGATCAAGATTATCAACCTTCGTTTGAAGACGATAATTTTTCTCAGAACAATTTCAATCGTTAAATCATGAATCTCCCCACGATTAAAGCGGCTTTCACAGCCGCTTTAAATTTTTCTACTGCTCGACTTTTTTTCTAAGCAGTAAAAACTCCCAGCGCCCTAAACAGCTAAGTCCCTAACTGTTTTGCAACTTTTCTAAGGCCTTACGCACCGGTGCATAACTGCGGCGATGCTCATCAATCACGCCATGTGCTTCGATCGCTGCGAAATGAGCTTTGGTCGGATAGCCATTATGTTTGGCAAAACCATACTGCGGATAGCGTAGATCAAGGGCTTGCATATCACGATCGCGGCTGACTTTGGCCAAGATACTTGCGGCACTAATTTGCATATGGGTGGCATCACCGCCCACGATGGCTTCACAGTCAATCTCAATGCCTTTGGGAATTTGGTTGCCATCCACCAAAACTTTGTGCGGACGAACTTGCAGTCCATTCACAGCACGATTCATGGCCAAGAAGGTCGCTTGTAAAATATTCAGTTCATCAATTTCAGTATGTGTGGCTTCTGCGATCGACCAAGCCAAGGCTTTTTCTTGGATCTCGGTAAATAAAAGTTCACGTTTTTTTGCTGTGAGTTTTTTCGAATCATTCAGGCCCTCGATCGGGCGATTCGGGTCTAAGATCACTGCCGCAGCCACCACAGATCCCACCAATGGCCCACGCCCTGCTTCATCTACACCGGCAACAAAGACTTGTTCTTGAAAGGTTTGTTCTTGAATGTTCAACACCGCATTCCGCTTCAATTTTTAGGCCGCAAGTTTAGCATAAACCAGGCCCGAGGCTGGGCGATCAGGCTGCATAATCACCACAAAACCGCCATAAACTTCATGAGATTTTGCACACGCTTTGAATTAAGATTGAGCAGCAAACCCTGATCAGCGTTGCATATACAAGACAGCCTGTTCAATTTATACGGTTGTGAGCTGATGGGGGTGATATTTATGATTCCACAATAATTCAACGCTTGAGACACTTATGCCACAACAATCAAAATACTATACCAGAACAGCACAATGGCTCCATTGGAGCATGGCACTCATCTTTATCAGCGCATGGCTGATTGGCTTTTATAGCGGTAACTTTCTCAACTACGATCAAGATGGTTCATTTAAGGGCCAAGTGATCACCTTACATAAAAACATTGCCACCGTGATCCTATTTTTGGTGGTGGTACGGATCTTTTGGCGTTATACCCATCCTGCCCCACAACTTCCTGACAGCATGTCACCGATGATGAAAAAACTCGCACATGCAGGTCATTTGGCTTTGTATTTGATCTTGGTCGCGCTGCCGATCACCGGATGTTTATATAGTTGGAGTGCTGGACACCCTGCGCCGGTGTTGTATTTATTTGAGATTCCACGCTTGGTACAAGACAATCCCGCGCTACTCGCCATCGTCCAACCGATTCACGTTTATTTGTCATGGTTTGCAGGCTTTATGGTCGCAGGACATATCTTGGCTGCACTGAAACATCACCTGATCGACAAAGACAATGTCTTAAAAAGTATGCTACACAAAGACCGCGCTTAAGCGCGGTCTGTTTGACTCAATCTGGCTTTTAGCACTGCTGCACGGCATCGATCCATTTCGCTTTGCTCTCTGCAGACATAAAAGATGCTGCAAAAGAGTTGATCGCCAGTTGTTTTAATTCAGCATCACTCAAGGACAGGGCTTGTGCGATGGCAACAAAGTTATCATTCATATAACCACCAAAATAAGATGGATCATCTGAATTCACTGTGACGCACACGCCCTGCTGTAACATGCGTTGGATATTATGCTGTTGCATCTCATCGACCACACAGAGCTTTAAATTACTCAATGGGCATACTGTCAATGGCATCTGTTCTGCGATCAGACGTTGCATCAACGTCGCATCTTCTTCGGAACGTACACCATGGTCAATACGATTGACCTTGAGCAGATCCAAAGCCTCCCAAACATAGTCTGCCGGACCTTCTTCACCTGCATGCGCCACCAATAAAAAACCAGCCTCAGCTGCCGCAGCAAATACACGCTCAAACTTCGATGGTGGATGCCCCAGCTCACTTGAATCCAGCCCCACCCCAATGATCTGATCCTTAAATGGCATGGCTTGCGCCAAGGTTGCAAAAGCATCTTCTTCGCTCAAATGCCGCAAGAAGCACATGATCAACTCACTGCTGATCCCAAACTTGGCTTGTGCATCAACACAAGCACGTTTCAAGCCCTTGAAGACGATCTCAAAAGCAACACCACGTGCGGTATGGGTTTGCGGATCAAAGAACATCTCCGTATGTACCACATGATCTGCATGGCATTTTTCAAAATAAGCCCATGCCAAATCATAGAAGTCTTGTTCCTTGATCAGTACCTGTGCCCCCGCATAGTAAATATCTAAAAAGGATTGCAGGTTATGAAAGTCATAGGCCTGACGAACCGCTTCAACATTGGCATAAGGAATCTCGATCTGATTACGCTGTGCAATCGCAAACATCAGTTCTGGCTCAAACGTCCCTTCGATATGCACATGCAGTTCAGCCTTGGGTAAGGCACGGATGAGCGCGAGTTGATTCATGATTTTCCTCAATATTAGATAGATAAAGCGAGAGGCGCCAGTGTAAAACAGTTCAGGTCACGGCGACAACTGTCGCAACAACAGCAGCAACTAAAATCACCATTTTCTTCATCCTTGCTCATTCGCCCCAAATCCATGTGTAGTCATCGTGCAGCACGCCTAAAGCGCCACGCAAAAAAACAGCCGGCAATGGATGCCGGCTGTTGAATGTTATGTAAATCTCTGGATCAGCAACGTGAGCGCTGTGCTGGGCTTAGCCACCAAAGGCAATGAATTTAACCACCCACAATAAAGCAATGATCCACACCATATACGGCACAGTTTTGGCTTTGCCCGTAAACAGTTTCACCACGGCATAGCTGATAAAGCCCATCGCGATGCCATCAGCGATCGAATAGGTAAATGGCATAAATACAATGGTCAAAAATGCAGGCACTGCTTCGGTGATGTCTTCCCAGTCGATTTGGGTAATGCCCTGAATCATCAACACCCCCACAAACAACAATGCTGGTGCAGTCGCGAAACTCGGTACGGTCTGTGCCAAAGGCGCAAGGAATAAGCACAATAAGAACAACACGCCAACCACAACAGCCGTCAAACCAGTACGGCCACCTGCCGCAACACCTGCGGAAGACTCAATATACGGCGTGGTCGATGATGTCCCCAATGCCGCACCCGCCACGATGGCACTTGAATCGGCAAATAATGCTTTCTTAAGACGAGGTAATTTGCCATCTTTGAGCAAACCAGCACGGTGTGAAACCCCAACCAATGTTCCGGTTGAGTCAAACAAA
>JASLIY010000003.1 GCA_030152675.1 Acinetobacter sp. | reverse complement strand
CAACAGATCGAGCATTTCTTCAAACACTACAAAGATCTAGAGCCAGGCAAATGGGTTAAACTCAATGGCTGGGAAGGTTCTGACGTGGCGAAAGCTGAAATCCTAAAATCAATCGAAGCTGCAAAATAAGCTCGATTGTAGTTAGGATCTGTTGACAATTCCTAGGCGCTCAGATGATGCATGACATGATTTGAGCGGCATAAAAAAACCTACACCGTCAAGGTGTAGGTTTTTTTGTTCTAAGTCTTAAATGTTAAGTCTTAAGTTCTGACCGTGGTCAAAGCAATTAAAACAATTTCCATGGATATTCCACGAAGATACGCCATTCATCGGTACTGCCGATATAGGTTGCACCATAGTCTTTGTCAGAGCGGTAAATCGAGTTACGGACTTTCACGCTAAGATCTTGGGCTGCACCGCTTTGTACCGTGTATTTGACTTGGTTAAAGAACTCACGCTCTCTGGCATCATCATTGGTGACTCGACCTTTATCGGTGACATTGATATCCCAACCATAGACATAAGCGGTGGTCCAGGTCAGACCCGGCACGCCGAGTTTGTCAAAGTTAACCGAATACTGTGCTTGGACAGATTTTTCTCCATTGCCGACAAAGTCAGAGAGATAGGAGTTCGGCAAATACATGGTACTTCCGCCAGAGCCTGCAACATCATAAACAAAGCCCGCATTACCGGTATTTTGTTGATAAGCCATCAAGACACTGTGTGGACCAGTATCATATTGTGCAGAGACTGCCCAGATATTATTGGTTTTATCGGTATTTCTTTCACCACTCGCGGCGTACTCGATTTTATCGTAAATATCTTTCTTGAACTTGGTGTGATAACCGCTCACATCAAAGGTCAAGTTGTCGCCTTGTGCCAATGGATATTTATAGTTCAAGTTCACATAGTGTCGATCCAATGCATCTTTTAGATTTGCACCATAGTAGGACGTCGTGAGTTGATCATCAAATTTGTATTTTGCACCATAAACGACAGCACGTTTTAGGTGGCCTTGGTCGGTGGCGATATGATCTGATTGTTGGTTCTTGGTGAAATGACCCGCAGTCACTTGTAGACCTTCGACTTCATTACTGGTCAATAGCGTACCGGTATAGTACTCAGGCAGGAGACGTGCGCCAGTATTACTTTGCAGGACTGGCAGTTCTACGATCTGTGTACCATAACGAACGGTGGTGTTGGAGACACGCGCTTTAATATTGGCGCCGCCACGACCCCATTGGTCATAGGGGGAGTTATCCGTGCTGTAGCGTGGAATCATACTTTGGCCTGAGTGCTTGTTGTCACCGATCTTAAACGCGAAATCGCCAACAAGTCCTAAACCAAAACCGACCACACCTGGGGTGAAACCTGAGTCAATATTGGCGATGGCGGCTTGACCCCAAGAGCTTTGGTCGTGGACGCCTGGATCTTTTTTATCTCGATAAATCCATGCGTTACGGAAGAGTACAGATGCTTGTGCATCTTCAACGAAGCCCTTGGCTTCACTTTGTTCGCTGGCATAGGTGGCTGAAATCATCAGCACTTGTACCATCGCCGCAATGGTTAGCTTTTGTGCATTTAGCATTGAATGTCTCACAGAAAATTAATTTAAAAAATTTTGTTTTAAGCAGAACTCAGCGAATTGGTAAAACGCTTAAAAATTGCCAAAGCGTAAAATCACCCCTCAACATGATATTTAAATTGCAAAAATCCATTTTAATTATCAACTCGCCCTGAGAAGTTGCCCCCACTTCTCACAAAAAGAACGATATGACATTTATGACGATTTGAAAAGTTATTTTGTTTCAGTCCATGCGTAATTCAAGTAAACAACGCTGCGCTGTCCAATGCATAGCAGTCGATTGAGTTTGAGCTAAACATCGGGTGATTCACATCAGGCTTAGTATCGAGTCATAGAAAAAGAGGGATCATGTCGATGATGTGGCTCTAAAATTAAAAAGTTAAATTATATTATTTTATAGTTATTTTAAACGATGGATTTTTATGTCTATAATCTGAACTCACTCACGAAGCTCAAATCTTATATATGAATAAATTAACAATGATGCTAGGCGCATTAGCAACGTGTAGTTCATTGGCTGCATTCGCTCAGGAAGACACCCAGCAACAATTGGAACAGCAACAGCAAGTTCAACAACAGATCAAACAAGATCAAGTCGAATTCAATGGTTCGATCAGTGCAGTTTCAGCCTATGTCTCGCGTGGTGGGACCAATGCTCCTGAACATGATGACGCGACCATTCAGGCCGGCCTTGGGCTCAGCTATAAGGGGTTCTATGCGGGGTATTGGGGGTCGAAACTGGGATACTCTTATTCAGAGGACCAGAAAAAAGCCACCTTTGCCAAGAACAATCCACAGCTTAAAGACAAAGAGCTGGCTGACGCGCAGAGCAAGATCAAGGCCTCATCGCCTGATTTTTATGAGCATGACTTCTTGCTGGGTTATGCAAGTAAATACAATGATTTAAGTTATGACCTTCAAGTCGCAACCTATGTTTACCCAGGCAGTGATCACAGCACTGGTGTTGAGGCGGGTGTATTTTTAAATCATCCACTCAGCGCCAGCTTAGGCAACTCGGTATCAATTAGTCTTCAGTCATATTTGAATGACACAATCTATATGAATCAAGGCGATACTTATATGGAATTGGGTTATGAGCACCCATTACCGCAAGGATTTAAAGCCAATCTCAGCAGTGGTTTTTCTTGGTTCCAAGACAGTGGTAAATATGAAGGGGGCAAGAATGGTGGCGTGATTAACACCACTGAAGACTTTGTGCTGCGTCATGCCACGATTCAAGTGTCACATGATTTGTTTAACGATCCCAAAGCGACAGGTTGGGTGAAATATGTCATTGGCGGCGAGAACCGTAGTGGTGAAAGCCAGAAAAATATGGTGGTTGCAGGTTTGCGTTACGCATTTTAGTACCAACGCCAATCTCACCACATCGATTCAAATGCATCGCTTTTAGGCGATGCATTTTTTATTTTTACATCTGCTTTTTTCTTGGGCTGTAAAGTTTGTTGATGGGTTTTGAGCAGTATTTTACACATGCATAGCCCGAGCACTTTATTTCCCATGGCTTAAATTGTGTAGCCATAATTTATAATGGATGGCGTCTTTGCACTTCTAAAAACGTGAATCTTACTGTTCTTACGCGAGCAGACCAAGCTAAGGCGATTTGTTTTTAACTCGCTCTCGCATAGAGCCATAGATCGTGATGAACCGTTTCCCTGAGCATCTTTGCTGTTTTAACTGAATGCTTTTCGTTAATAAATCATAAGCTGCACATGCAGCTTTGTCGTGATATCGCAGCATGTTTTAATGCTTAGGCTGCTAATCAATAACAATGATCCGCCTCAATGAATATTGACTGGATAGAGACTTAGATTTTTTTCAAAAAAAATGGCATAGCAATTGCATTTATCAAAAAAGTATTTAACGTGCAGCAACACCACCGCGATCTACCTATTTGAGGGGAGTAGTATCTGATGAATTTAAACAAAAAATTATGTCTATCTGCAGTGTTATTCAGCATATCTGGGATGACGATGGCCGAAGACAGTAAAAAATGGCCTTTTCCGG
>JASLIY010000267.1 GCA_030152675.1 Acinetobacter sp. | reverse complement strand
CCCGTCATCAGCGACAGCTTCATCGGTTGTGGTAAACGGTTAAAGCCATAATCAAATACAAAAGCAGCCAAGCTTCTAAAAAACTTCACTGGCAAATCGGCTTTTAGAAAGGCCTCATTGAGTTCTTCATGCAGTTTGGAGTGCAAGGCTTCTTGGCCAATCAATGCCGTCACACGCTGCTTTAAGCGAGGATCTTGGATTAAATCGCGATGATAACGCGCAGTATCGATCACCAGATCCTCACCATAGGTCAAAAAAATCGACAATGAGGCAAAGTAGGCACTGGCCAATTCAGCATTCATATAAAAATGGTGATCTATCTCTTTGGGATCAAAATCAAACTTCATATGCCGAATCGGAATCATCGCGGATTGCTGCTCAGGATTGAATGAGCGCCCCCAATTAAAATGGTCACTTGAAAAGATTCTTGCGATGGTTTGTTTTATGGGCTGAACAAGTAACATTGCGCTACCTCCTTTCTCCGGCCAGATCAAAATAGTTCATGATTCTTCTCTGTACGGCAGCCTATTTGATCTTCAAAGACATTCTTGAATCTCACAGACAACTGACTCACACAGATCAATAAAATGAGTTGATCTGGCAAAACTACGCAGCTGATGCACACTTGCCATTGGCGAAATTTATCGTAGAGAGTGACAATATCTGCCATCTGAATATCTTGTCTGACAAGTTTTTATTTTTTGATCATCATAGGTCGAATTTATATCTATCTAGGACAACTGAAATATAATCGCTTTAAATCGCAGTACACTCACTGACGTTCTACTTAAGAGATCACCAGATTTAAATTCACGGGGCGAACAGCACCCCCAGTCTCGGATCTTCATTCAAACTCAAGTAGACTTGGCAACACGACAAAGGAGGCGCAACATGTTACAACTGTGGTGGTTATGGGTACGCCTATTTAAACTTGAACAATTTAGATATCGCCACTTAACTGCCGGAGAAATTCAACTCTGTCGTGGGGTATTTGGAGATTTAATTGATTATTCAAAAGCGAGTATCATGAACCATCCTTTTCTGCCGTGGCAACCGAATGGGATATTGATGGCGCCCATGGGCCGATTACATTTAAAGCCCGCGGATTATGTGGAAGACTTCTCAAAACAAAACATTCATGCCCAAGCGATATTTATTCATGAGATGGCGCATGTTTATCAATACCAACAAAAACTCAATGTATTATATAAAGGAGCGCTACTACAAAGTGCCTATTACCTCAGCTTAAAATACTATAACCCTTATCACTACCGCTTAATCACAGCTAAACCTTATTTAAATTACAATATTGAACAACAAGGTGACATCGCAAAAGATATTTTTTTAAATAAAATTGAAAATATTATTAAAAAATAATTTGTCGAATTATTTTCAAAAAACAGCGCAAATTATTTGCATCTTCATAAAATTACAATATTATACAACGAGTTATTTTTTGAAATTTGTTTTAATTTTTACCAAGCGGTAAATTTATTATTTCAGTTAAGATTGCACCAGCCTATATCTGCAAATTAAGATCATTCAGTGCTAGCATCTACATCATTTTTGGTTAAAATACAGAATATTTCTCATTTTTGCATTGCAAAAAAAGTTATATTTTTTAATCATTCTCTGATTATTTAGCATTTCGCGATTTGGCTGTTGTGTTTTGTAAAGTACTCACGGTTGAACAATTACAATCATATAAATCAATTTGTTGGGTACCAAACCTATAGGAATAGGATTTAATTTAAATGAAAAGTTTTAAAATTGCCCTTGCTCAATTCTCTCCTCACATCGGCAATATTGAATCAAATGTTCAAAAGATGATTGATCTTGCCCATGATGCTAAAAAACAAAATGCAGATTTAATTGTATTTCCTGAACTCTCTACACTGGGTTATCCCGCAGAAGATTTACTATTACGTCCGAGCCTGACCAAAAGAACGGCTCACGCATTTGAGCAATTGAGCCAAGTGAAAGATATCGTCATGGTGTTTGGTTTCGTCAACCAAAACGAACATGGTCATCGATTCAACGCTGCCGCCGTGATGAAAGACGGTCAAATTTTGGGAATCTACAACAAACAAAATTTGCCGAATTACAGTGTCTTTGATGAAAAGCGTTATTTTCATGAAGCCCATCAACACTTGGTGTTTGAGTACCTCGGCCACAAATTCGGTTTATTGATTTGCGAAGACCTCTGGTCAGTGCAAACTGTCCAACAATTGGCGCAACTTGAAGTGGATAGCGTTTTGGTACTGAATGCTTCACCTTATGAAGTTGGTAAACCACAGCATCGGATCAATGCGATCAAAGCCGTAGCAAAACAGTTCAATATCAACGTGCTTTATACCAACCAAGTGGGTGGTCAAGATGACTTGATCTTTGATGGTTCAAGCTTTGTGATCAATCATGATGGCGAACTTGCCTTGCAAGGAGACAGCTTTAAAGAAGCACTCTATCTGGTCGATTATGAACCAAAAACAAAAACCTATCGCTCTACACACACAGCAGTTGTGCTTGAGACGATGGCTGAAATTTATCAAAGCTTGGTCATGGCAACGCGTGACTATGTACAACGTTCAGGTTTCCCTGGCGTGATCTTGGGTCTTTCAGGTGGGATTGATTCTGCCCTGACCCTTGCGATTGCAGCAGATGCGATTGGCGCCGATAAAGTTCAAGCTGTGATGATGCCTTATACTTATACCTCACAGATCAGTGTTGAAGATGCGGCTGAGCAAGCCAAACGTATGGGGATTACCTATGGCGTGGCAGAAATTCACCCAATCGTAAACAGCTTCATGCAAACGCTCTATCCATTCTTTGGCAATAGCCCAGCAGATGCAACTGAAGAAAATCTGCAAGCACGTGCGCGTGGCACCCTATTGATGGGTCTCTCCAATAAATTTGGTACTCTGGTTCTGTCTACAGGCAACAAATCTGAGCTGGCAGTCGGTTATTGCACCCTGTATGGCGATATGGTCGGTGGCTTTGCAGTCCTCAAAGATGTCTACAAGACCATTGTGTTTGAACTTGCCAAATACCGTAATAGTTTAAGTGAAACACCGATTATTCCACCGCGTGTGATTAGTCGCCCACCATCTGCCGAACTTCGTCCTGATCAAACCGATCAAGATGCACTTCCTGCCTATGATGTTCTTGATGCCATCTTGTATGCCTATATCGAGGAAGATCAAAGCCAAGCCGATATTATCAGCAAAGGTTTTGATAAAGACGTGGTCGAGAAGGTCATTCGTTTGGTTGATCGCAATGAATATAAACGTCGCCAAGGCGCAATTGGACCGCGTATCTCTTCACGTGCATTTAGCCGTGAACGTCGCTACCCCATCGTGAATGGTTGGAAAGCAGGTGCCTAACTCTGCCGCACCAGCACAGCAATTTGCTCAAGCACTTTTGCTTGAGCATATTGCGTTTATAAAATCACAACTCTGCAATCCCCCCCGCTCTTCCAACGTTACGCCCAATCCGATTTACACCCATCAAATCATTGATCAATTTTACCGCAGCGCCGCACAGATTGAGCTTCAAGACGTCATCTTGCTCGAACAACTGCAAGCCGTGGTACAAAAATATTGTTTTGAGTTAAACCTCGGTGGAGAAATCTTAGAATTCATCGGCAGTGCCGCACGCAAAATACATCTGCATATCCTCGGCAATGACACAGCACTCAAACAGCTTCTGTCTGATGAAAACTTTGAAATTTGGCTATATAAAATCCTAGAGCTTGAGCAAGTCAGATACTATCTACGCGAGCAACTCTTGAGTAGCCCTCAGATTGCCCAGATCAGCTTACAACTTGCCAACCATATCCTAGAAAAACATACCCCGTGGTTAGACCAGCTTCGTAAAGCCAAGCTGGATCAGCCAGGTTTTGCTGGGCGTGTATTTAGCTTCCTGCAAGATCAGCAACAAAATATCGAACTCAAAATTGAACAACAATTGGCGCACGCCATTTTAAATAATTTCGCTGAAATCGTGGTTCTACCACAAGATGAGCTTGCAGATATTGCACTGCACATGTGGTCGAGCTTAAAACACAAAAGTTTAAAAGAAAGTTTCGCTCAGTTTGAGGCGATCGATTTTGAAGATTTTTTTGTTCTACTCTATGAGACTTGGAAACAACTGCGTCAAAACAAACTGATTCAAGAATTGGTCTTCGAATCACTCACGGCGTTTTATCAACACTTTGCAACAAGCGACCTGCAATCCCTCCTCCACGCTGTTGGACTTGATGTTGATGATCTTTATGAAGAGGCTGATCGCTTCCTGCCACATGTATGCCGTGCCTTGGATCAACGAGGAGTATTAGACGATCTATTAAAAAGCATGCTTGAGCCATTCTATCTCAGCCCAAGAACACAACAACTGATTCAAGAACATTGTGGCGATTGCACAAGCAACGCAGATCACATATCCAAACCCGATTAAACTCAACACCGCCAACAACCTGAGCTGAGCGATCGATATAGATTAGAGATCATGAAATAGCTCCGCCTCAAACACGGCTAAAAGCAAAATGACTGTAGGCACTGCAAAACAAGTGCGTATTTTTTAGACGTTATTAAATTTTAGGCAAAAAGAGACCATGCGTTGAGCATGGTCTATAAAAATGGTGGCTATGACGGGATTTGAACCTGTGACCCCAGCATTATGAGTGCTGTGCTCTAACCAACTGAGCTACATAGCCAGAAACTGTGTGCGCATTATCTAAATTTCTTAGCAGTGCGTCAAGCACTTGATGACACCAATGATCAGACTTTAAACAAATATTTATCAGTTACTTAAATTTCATACAGATTTTAAAAAAATTGCGCAAATATCGCTAAAAAATGCTTTTCAAAGCCGATGCTATTACATCCCCGCCCCCAACAAGTCAGCCCGATCTCAATCAGCCCAGCCTGTCCTAGCTCCGCAACAAACGACGCTTCACATGCAGAAAGAAGCCTGTATAATCCTTAAGCATTAGCGCTTAAGTCGTTAAATTCGAAATAGAAAATTCGTACTTTTAAACCTCATCTACACCTATGCCGTGATGAATAAAAATATCTCAAACCACTTAAGATCTGCAAAAACATGACTTCTTCACCCCCACAAACCTTGCCATCGATCTTCTGGTATCGAATCGCAGCCCTGATCATCGATCTAGAATTATTGATTTTACTCTGTGCTTTAGTTTCCTTGGTCTTTGCTGATCAACTCTCCGCTTTTCCGATCCTCAGTACATTGGGGGGTTATAGCGTTTTTATACTTTATTTTGGATTGTTGAACAGTCGCCTCAATCAAGGACAAACCTTGGGCAAACGACTACTCAAGATTCAGGTAAAGAATCAACATCAACAAGCGCCTGATCTTGTTCCAGCTATGCTTCGTGCAGCAATCGCCTGTGCGCCATTATGCTTGTATTCTCTGGCCGATATGATCACATCACCGACGCTTAAAATGATGTTTATCGCTGTCTTGATCGGTATCACGATTTTAATGATTGGCTTTTTTCTCGTAGATCGACCAACTCACCGTAGCTTCCACGACCTACTTACCGCTTCACACCTGTCTCATTGCAGCACGCTTGCCCCGGAGCGCAATCAACAACAAGTGGAATCGCTTCAATTCAACCCACCCTCCTCCACAGTGCCCAAAAGCATGCGGGCGATAGGTTATATTACTGTTTTTGCAGCACTGCTCTTGAGTTATATCGCCGCTTATATCTGGCTAAAACCCGAATGGATACAACAACCGCTCCCCAAACAGGGGTGGTCCGAAATCCAAGCCCACCTACCACAGATCTATCAGATCCAAGCGTATCGCACGCC
>JASLIY010000186.1 GCA_030152675.1 Acinetobacter sp. | reverse complement strand
GTTTACAATTACCCAAACAACCCGACTATCTCCATCATGATCATTGAACAAGAGACTTAGCACAGTGTCTTTTCGCAAAAGCCCAAGCTATTTTAGTTGGGCTTTTATACATGCCTCTCCAGTCTGCGTTATGTAAGGTTCAATCCCCCATCCGCCAGTAAAATTTCCCCAGTCAGATCATCTGAGGCCACCAACATGGAGACGAGTTGGGCGATATCCTCTGGTCTGGCTGCTCTACGCATACGAGCTTATATTGACGATGCAAGCTGGTCGACGTTGCCCCTGTCACGAGGGCAACGGGCAAATCATGATTTAGGGGAGCATTGATCAATGAATACTTCTCCTGTTGACTAAGATGCACTTAAATTTCAACCACCACATCACATTGCTATTCATCACACTGGGAGTTGTAGAATGAAGCTCAGGATTATTGACGAATCAATAATTTATCATCCACAATCATGCTCCATGAACCATCTGGATTCTGAGTCGGTGTTTTAGAAACCACAAACTCTGTACTCAATGGTCCCACACCTGCACTAAAATTTGCACCATTGAACGCTGTAATAGGTGCATCTAAGGATGTAGAGCGATTCCCATCTTGTTTTTTATAATCAACCCGGCCATCTTGGCTAATCACCAGTGTCGTACTTGAATCTTGAGACTCCCAAACACCAATAAAATCTAACCGATCTTGTGGAATAGGTTTGCTACAAGCCGCTAAAAACAAGGTCATCAGCATTGTGAAGGTTAATTTTTTAAGCATATAAACATCTCTTTTCTTACTGATGTGAATGAAATCAATTTTGAACTTTGCTTTGGATTATAAACCGACTGAGTATGCGTGGCTTATATCTTATTCACATTTATCTTATTCACATTATTCACCTAGTTAAAAGATGCGTATGCAGAATCACCCTATCGCCTCTGACTAAAAATGTCCGCTTTTAAATCCTGATGCTTAATCCCTTTAACGAGATGATGTCATCAAGCGCCAGTAATAATCTTGTATAAAAAACCTTTAATTTTAGATAATTACCAACAATTTAGATCATTTTTTAATCAAAAACATCAATCCCATACGATACATAAGGGTTTCGGAGCGAAAACAATCCCCAAATCCTGCGGATAAGTCTTGGGATAATTTTTAATCAACAATATACAGCCTTGCTCAGTGCCATCTTTGGCAATGACTTGAGCTGCTTTCTGTCGTCACCGCGGATTTACCTCGGTACAATCAACTTATATTACACCAGATCGGAAGCGCTCATCTCAAAACCCAAACTGCGGTGTTTTATCCAAAATGCGGCTTGGGGTCTGTTGAATCCTCTTTCCATTTATCCGCTTTTGTGCTGCTGCAAGGAGTTGCAGTTGTAAAATACTCATTCGAGGATATTGCTGAGAAATTCAGCAAATGAATCGCAAGTTATGTCGATAAAACAAATATTTAATTTGCGCGAAAAACATAGAGATTCAACTCAAGTCCTTGATTTTAATTTTCATTCCAACTTAACAGTCAAAATAAAAACTGTAATGCAGATCAAACGATTCGCATAATTTGATATTTTAGCGATAGTTATCGTTATTTTCTTTTAGACACCCAAAGTACTTATAAGATTTACTACAAACTGTGCTCAATAAAAGCAATGACTTAAATCACAGTCGAGCATAAAAACAAGCGTTAATCTCAGTGTAATGGTTCATGCAATGACGCAACTCAAAGCTTAAGCAATATTGAATGAAAATAGCAAAAAATAGGGATATCTTATGAGTGAACAACCCACCTATCACCCTCATGAAAAACGCGATCGTATTAAAGCCATCGCCGGTGCAGCCTCCGGTAATCTCGTAGAATGGTTTGATTTTTATATCTTCGCCGCCTTCGTAGTTTATTTCCAACATGCACTCACCCCACCGGATATGCCCGAAGCCACCAAAGCCATCTATGTTTGGGGCGTCTTTGCCGCCAGCTTTTTTATGCGCCCGATCGGAAGCTGGATTTTCGGTTGGATCGGCGACAAATATGGCCGTAAACGTTCAATGATTATTTCCATCTCATTGATGGCAGTAAGTTCTTTTTTATTTGCGGCACTTCCCACCTATGAACAAGTCGGTATGGCAGCACCGTTCTTTTTACTGGCGGTACGCCTATTACAAGGTCTATCGGTCGGTGGTGAATATGGTACCGTGGCCACCTATATGAGTGAGGTCGCACTCAAAGGTCAACGTGGCTTCTACGCCTCCTTTCAATACGTCACCCTCTCTGGCGGTCAGTTATTGGCCAGCTTGTTGGGCGTTGTGATGTTAATGCTGATGACCAAAGAGCAATTGATGGATGGCGGTTGGCGTATTCCATTTATCATCGGCGGTGTGGTTGCGATTCTATCTTTCTTCGTTCGATGTCACCTCAAAGAAACCTTAGATAAAGATGAGCATAAAGAAGAAGCGGGAAGTTTGACCGCATTGTTTAAACATCACTGGAAAACCTTTTTACTGGTCGTCGGCTATACCTCAGCAGGTTCACTGACCTTCTATGTGTTGACGGTCTATTCTAAAACTTATATCAGCAGTCTTGGCTTTGATGAAAAAGTCACTGGCTATATGATGACCTTTGCACTATTTATATTTATGTTGGCACAGCCCTTTTTCGGCATGCTCTCCGATCGCATTGGTCGTCGTGCATCCATGATTGCCTTTAGTGTCAGTTGCGCGATCTTTATCTATCCGGTCATGGTGATTGGCATGCGCTATTTCCATGAATCTGCTGTAATTGTGACCCTACTGCTGATCTTCCTGATGATGCTACTCAGTCTCTATACCTCAGTCAGTGGCTTGGTCAAAGCTGAAATGTTCCCGCCACATATCCGCGCATTGGGTGTCGGCTTTGCTTATGCCGTGGGGAATGCCATCTTTGGCGGCTCAGCACCCGCCGTTGCATTACAGTTTAAAAATGTTGGACATGAAAATGTATTCTTCATCTATGTGCTGATTATGCTGCTCATCTGCTTATTCTGTAGTCTAAAACTGCCGAAAAAACCAGACTATCTGCATCACGATCATTGATATGGTGTGAGAAATCAACGCGCATTTGCCACAAAATAAAAAACAGGCTGCCTTTATCGGCAGTCTGTTTTTTTAACGCTAAAATTTATCACGGCAACCTTGCGATCACCGCCAGCATCATCAAGCAGTATTAACGCAAACATACCGAGATTAGCCCTTGTACTGCGCCAAACTCACTCGATCATTGCCCGCATAATCTTTCAGGGTTGCAATCTGCGTAAATCCAGCTTGTTCAAAAACTTGGCGTACAGCATGCCCTTGCTGATAGCCATGTTCAAGCGCGATCCAGCCCCCCGACTTCAACCAATCACGTCCTTGCTGGATAATGCATTCCAGATCTGCCATACCTTGTTGCTCTGCCACCAAAGCACGGCGAGGCTCTGCTTTTAGATCCTGCATATGCACGTCTTCGGCATCAATATAAGGTGGATTGGAGACGATCAAATCAAACTTCTCCATCTCCGCAGCAGCAAATGCGTCATACCATGCACTGCACAAGAATTTCACCTGTGTCAGCGCATGCGTTTGCGCATTTTCAGTCGCAACAGCCAAAGTCGGTGCATAAACATCGGTTGCCCAGACCTGCCACTGCGGTCGTTCGCTGGCCAATGACAGTGCAATCGCCCCCGTGCCCGTGCCCAGATCAACCACGCGTGCATCGGCCGCTAAAGGCAACTGCAACACCTGTTCAACCAAGACTTCGGTATCTGGGCGAGGCACCAAGGTATCCGGTGTGACTTTCAGTTCAAGCGTCCAAAACGGCTGTGTACCAGTGACATAGGCCAAAGGCTCACCAGCTTCAATGCGTGCCAAGCCTTCGACATAGGCCTGTTGCTGCGCCGCACTTAATTCGATATCGCTTGAAATTTTCAGCCGCAACACATCCATGTCCAGAATATGCTGCAATAGCCATGCATTCTCTTGGCGTTCGTAGCTGTCTAGTTCACCACGTAAGGCCAAGGCTTGTGCGATATTCATTAGCCACCATTTTGCTGAGCAAGCATTGCCAACTGATCGGCTTGATATTCACGATGCAAACTGTCCAATAACTCGGTCAAATCACCTTCCATCACCGCATCCAGTTTGTACAAGGTCAAGTTAATACGGTGATCCGTCATACGACCTTGCGGATAGTTATAGGTACGAATGCGCTCTGAACGATCGCCTGAACCCACCAAGTCACGGCGCATTTCAGAGGTTGCAGATTCTTGCGCTGCACGTTTGGCATTTTCCAAACGAGAGACCAACAAGGCCATGGCTTTGGCTTTGTTTTTATGCTGCGAACGCTCATCCTGACATTCCACCACGGTGCCTGTTGGCAAGTGGGTAATACGCACAGCAGAGTCAGTTTTGTTAATGTGCTGACCACCCGCACCTGAGGCGCGATAGGTATCGATCCGCAATTCAGAGCTGTTAATCTCAACCGTGGTATCGACATCAATTTCAGGCAAGATCGCCACCGTACAGGCTGACGTATGTACCCGACCTTGAGATTCAGTTGCTGGCACGCGTTGTACACGATGCGCACCACTTTCAAACTTCAAACGACCATAGACCCCTTCACCATTGATCAGGCAAATGACTTCTTTATAGCCCCCGTGTTCGCCTTCGTTCTCAGACAACACCTCGATGCGCCAGTTTTGGCTTTCAGCATACTTGCTATACATACGATATAAGTCGCCCGAGAAGATCGCAGCTTCATCCCCACCCGTTCCAGCACGAATCTCTAAATAGGCGGCATTGGCATCATTGGGATCTTTTGGAATCATCAGGATATTGAGATCACTTTCAAGCTTTTCCAACAAAGCTTTGTTGTCCTTGATTTCCTCGATCGCCATGTCTTTAAAATCAGGATCACTGAGCATCGACTCTGCGGTTTGAATGTCTTCTTCAGCCTGCTTGTACTTGACCCAAAATTCGGTTATTTCTGTTAAATCATTATGTTCACGGGATAAATTGCGAAAGCGTTTATTGTCCGATATCACTTCAATATCAGCCAATAACGCAGTTAGTTCTTCGTGTCGATCACACAATTGGTCTAATCGTAAACGTAACGACTCTTTCATTTATATAGCTTCTCAATCGATAACTTAGCGCAAACACATCCAAGACTTGTGCCTGCTTCGGTAATTACAAAATTGCGCATAGTGTACAGATTCTGGTTTTTAATTGACATATCTAGGCCGCATTCTTTCAGAGATTGGGCGAAAGCCAATCTCAATACGCTCAGTCAAATGGACGATTTTTCACATTATTTCTCCACATTTACCCCAATCATGAATGTAATCAGTAGATTCGTTAAAACTAGCACAACATGAATACACTGAAATGTAGCATTAAAAGAGTTGCTCTCCACATTTTTAAAGAATCGTTTTGTTACATTT
>JASLIY010000334.1 GCA_030152675.1 Acinetobacter sp. | reverse complement strand
ACATACAGATAGGATTTTATCTTTTGATCATACATAGGTGATAACCATACATACCAACCATCAGGCTGTTCAAGTTAAAAAAGTGATTCTAATCACACTTATTTTACTATTTGTAAAGATTTTTTAACTAATGGTAAACCGAAAGATCAAGTTTTATTAATTATTATTAATAATCAAATATTTAAATTTAGTTTATTTTTTATTCTATATGCTTTAATTGGTAGGTCTATTATATTTAAAACATGAAATTTACCGTTTTTTTATCCATATAATGAATAAGAGGACATAAAAACGTGTCCTGCGACATCGGATAGACGATCAATCTATACTCCACCAATCAGGCAGTGCTGTTGTTTTGAGAAGTTTTCGATGCTGCTGAAAGTCGATATCGTGCTGCTGAACCAATGCCCAAAATCGAGCACTATGATCAAAGTGTTGCGTATGTGCCAATTCATGAACGCAGACATAACGCACCACAGCTGCGGGATAGAGAACCAAAGCCGCATTCAGCATAATGTCATGCCGACTACTGCAACTGCCCCAACGGGTTTTGGGCTGTCGAATATTGCAATGCTGAAAGTGCAGCGCACATTGTTGACTGACCTGCGCGAGATAATCAGGTAAATGCTGCTTGGCATAATCAATCACAAAGGCCTTCAGATAAGCTCTTGATGCTCGATCGCTCAGACAGAGTTCTAAACGCTGGGGATCAAAATAAAAGTTCTGGCGTTGTGTTTGGATGGTGATCGCGATGGTCTGATCGAGATTAAATAGTCGCAATTGCTGCGGAAAATCACGCTGCTTGGCTGCCAACTTTTGCTGCTGTTGTTGCCAAGTCTCCCATAACCAGTCAGTCGATTGGTCGATAAAAGCTTGTATTTGCTTTTGTGAACAACAAAGCGGCACCGTCAAACGAATGCCGCTTGGCTCGACACGCAAGCGCAGACGTTTGGCTTGCGCATGTCGAAGGATTTTAATTTCAGGAAGATCGTTGAGCTTCATCTGGCCTTTTACCACGAGGGTTAAACAGCAGTACGCTCCTCAATCCCTTGTGCGGTTGCCACGATTGCGATATTTGCTTTGTTCAGTGCAAAAATACCATTGGTCACCACACCTGGAATATTGTTGATGGTTTTTTCCAGTTCGAGTGCATTGAGGATATTGAGGTTATATACATCAAGAATCACGTTACCGTTGTCGGTACGTACCCCCTCACGATAAACAGGATCACCACCAAGCGCTACCAATTTACGAGCAACCGCAGAGCGCGCCATCGGAATCACCTCAACAGGTAATGGAAACTCACGTCCCAATTGATCGACCCATTTCGAATCATCGACGATGCAAACAAATTTCTTGGCGATTGAAGCCACGATTTTTTCACGGGTCAAAGCAGCACCGCCACCTTTGATCATGTGCATGTGACGATCAATTTCATCTGCTCCGTCAACATAGGCATCTAGACCGCCGACGTGATTCATGTCGACCACTTCAATTCCCAGTTTTTTCAGGCGCTCAGCCGTTGCTTCCGAACTGGCCACAGCCGCTTCAAGTTGTAACTCAGGCAACAACTCGATCAGAAAGTTTACGGTACTTCCTGTTCCAACGCCCAAGATGCCCCCTTTGGGTAAATGTTTCAAAGCGGCTGCTGCAGCTGCTTGTTTTTTCTCATCTTGGGTTGCATATAGGCTCATGACTTCACTCATTTCAATTTGATCTAATTTGCAGTTTTTCGCATAAATTTAAGGCGACAAAGTGCAAGGGTTTGTTACAATAGCCGCTTATTTTAAACTGTTAGATGGAAAATTAACATGCTGTCTCGTTTGGTTCGACAAATATTACAAGCAACGGTCTATGACGTTGCCATCGAAACTCCACTCGAAGCAGCGCCACGAATTAGTGAACGACTTAATAACAACATTCGTTTTAAACGTGAAGACTTACAAGCAGTATTCTCTTTTAAGCTTCGCGGCGCCTATAACCGGATTAGTCAACTTCCTAAATCTCAACTCGAACGTGGCGTGATCACAGCTTCTGCGGGCAACCATGCACAAGGTGTTGCATTATCCGGTAAAAAACTCGGTATTCGCGCGATTATTGTGATGCCAAAGACCACGCCAGAAATTAAAATCCAAGCCGTCAAACGCTTAGGTGGCGAAGTGGTCTTGCACGGTGACAGCTTTGATGCTGCCAACAAATTCGCCATCCAAGCCGCCGAAGCACAAGGTCTGACCTTTATTCCACCGTATGACGATGAATTGGTCATGGCTGGACAAGGCACCATTGCCACCGAAATCTTACGTCAATGGCGTGATGTCGACTATGTCTTCGTTGCCGTGGGCGGTGGTGGTTTAATCGCCGGTGTTGCCGCCTATCTTGGTGATGTCGCGCCACACGTCAAAGTGATTCCAGTTGAATATGATGAGTCTGCTTGTCTCAAAGCAGCCTTTGAACAAAATGCACGCGTGACCTTGCCAAGCGTGGGATTATTTGCTGATGGTACCGCGGTGGCACAAATTGGTGAGAAACCGTTTGAAGTGATTCAAATGCAAAAATCGGATCAGTCTGGCCCCATCGTTGAGCGCGATGTGGTCTTGGTCAATACCGATGAAATCTGTGCCGCAATCAAAGACACCTTTGATGAAAACCGCAGTATCGTTGAACCTTCAGGTGCGATGGCACTGGCTGGGATTAAGAAATATACCGAACAGCATGCTTTAAAAGATAAAAATATCGTCTCAATCATCTGCGGTGCCAACATGAACTTCGATCGCTTGCGTTATATCGCAGAGCGAACTGAACTGGGTGAGCGTCGTGAAGCGATCTTTGCCGTGACCATTCCTGAGGCCAAAGGTGCATTCTTAGATTTCTGTCGTACCTTACAAGGTCGTAATATCACTGAATTTAACTACCGTGCTTCAGCTTCGAGTTCGGCACAAGTCTTTGTCGGCATCAGCCTCAAAGCTGGTGAGAAAGAACGTCATGAAATTTATGATCGACTACATGCCAAATACGATGTGGATGATCTCTCCGATGACGAAGTGGCCAAGCTGCATATTCGCTACCTGATCGGTGGTCATGCCAACATCGAAAATGAACGTATGTTTAGAGTTGAATTCCCAGAGCGTCCGGGCGCATTACTGACATTCCTTGAACGTCTAGGCCCAACGCACAACATCACCCTATTCCACTATCGTAACCACGGCGCAGCAGAAGGTCGTGTTTTGGTGGGTTTAGAGGCCAGTGATGCCAAGCAAAATCCAGATGGCTTAGTCGAGACACTCGAAAGTATCACCTATCCTTATGAAGAAATCTCATCTAACTTAGGCTATTTAAGATTCTTAAGATAAGTTGAAACATCAACTCAAATTCAAATCCTCCATCCACGCAAGCCATGCCATCTCGCATGGCTTGCGTGTTTTAAGCCCCCTATCATCTTAAGGAGAAAACATTCCTCACATTAGATCTAGGCGGAAAGACCTGCCGAGTAAATATAAATATTGGCTCAATGCGCGGCATTGAATGCCGCTACGGCAAGTCTTAGCATTCTTCATCCACTATGAGTGAGTTTGTTTGCATACTTTTTTAAAAAAGTATGCAAAAACCCTCTTTCCGCTGATGGTACCTCCATATCCCACAAGGCTTTGCTTACTTTATAAAAAGTAGTATTGATTCGCCATTTGTATCTAAAATTACAATCAGCTACATAGTTCGTCTACAAACCGCGCATAAATGTTACAGAACGTAATTTTAAATGTGTGCTTGAATCTGCGCTTCAACAAGAATTTTGAATAGTGCTTGGAAGATTTATTCAAATACACAACAACAGGACGTGTACATGCCGCATTTTAATCCCACTTTAATTACTTTTGTTTTATACATTTTGGTCATGCTCGGCATCGGGCTCTATGCTTACAAAGCCACCAATAACTTTTCCGATTATATTTTAGGGGGTCGAAGTCTCGGCAGTGTGGTCACCGCCCTGTCCGCAGGTGCTTCAGATATGAGTGGTTGGTTGCTGATGGGACTGCCCGGCGCAATTTATTTGTCAGGCCTGTCCGAAGCATGGATTGCAATCGGTCTGGTTATTGGCGCTTGGCTGAACTGGTATCTGGTGGCAGGCCGTCTGCGCATCCACACCGAAATCCAAAACAACGCCCTGACCTTGCCAGATTATTTTAGTAGTCGCTTTAGTGATCAAAAACGCGTCTTGCGCATCGTCTCAGCCTTGGTGATCTTGGTGTTCTTTGCGGTCTACTGCGCCTCTGGTATGGTGGCCGGTGCTCGCTTGTTTGAAAGTATCTTGGGACTCAATTACACCACGGCGCTCTGGATCAGCGCCATTGCCACCATCAGCTACGTCTGTATCGGCGGTTTCTTGGCGATCAGTTGGACGGATACCTTTCAAGCCGGTTTGATGATCTTTGCCTTGCTCCTGACCCCTGTGATGGCTTACTTGGCGATCGATGACCACCAACTACAATTCGCCGCTTTGTTGGAAAGCGCCCGTCCACATGCAACAGCCATGTTTTCAAATGTCAGTACGGTGGCGATTTGGTCATCACTGGCTTGGGGACTCGGCTATTTTGGTCAACCGCATATTTTGGTGCGCTTTATGGCGGCGGATTCGATCAAGACCATTCCGGCTGCACGCCGTATCGGCATGACTTGGATGATTTTATGTTTGACCGGTGCCGTAGCGACAGGTTTTATCGGAATCGCATTTTTCCAGCAGCACCCAGAACTCGGCGGCGCCGTATTTGCCAACCCTGAAACCATCTTTATGGAGTTCAGCAAAATCCTCTTTAACCCTTGGGTTGCTGGGATTATCTTGGCGGCAATTTTGGCTGCGGTCATGAGTACCTTGAGCTGTCAATTACTGGTCTGCTCAACCACGCTGACCGAAGACATTTACAAAGCCTTTTTCCGCAAAAATGCCTCACAACAGGAATTGGTCTGGGTTGGGCGTAGCATGGTGCTGGCAATTGCACTGTTGGCGATCGTCTTGGCGATTCAACCCGATAGCAAAGTATTGGGCTTGGTTGCCTATGCATGGGCGGGCTTTGGCGCGGCATTTGGCCCACTGGTGTTGCTGTCCTTGTTCTGGCGTCGTATGACCCTAAATGGTGCTTTGGCGGGTATGATCGTCGGTGCCATCACCGTGATTTTATGGAAAAATGTCATGGGTGATCTCGGGGTTTATGAGATTATCCCCGGCTTTATCTTGTCGATGATCAGCATCGTGATCGTCAGCCTATTGGATCAAAAACCTGCTCAAGCCACACTAGAACGCTTTGATCAAGCAGATCAGGCCTATCAAAACCATAAAAACTGAGTGGTTATTTTGCTTTAGCTTGAACGTGACCGTTTAAACACGACTAAAAAAACAGGGAGATCATCACTGATCCCCTGTTTTTTTAATGCCTGAGATGACAGGGTCAATCCCGCCTAGCCTTTGACTTTATTTTTAAGACTCATCAGCTTGGTTTTTAGTTCGATAGGGCCTGACTCTTTGAGTACTTCCATGACTGGATAACTCCGGGTTTCTTTAACACCTGGTAATTGCCACAGCACCTCGCCTGAGATTTTACGAAAGGCCTCCATATTCTGAC
>JASLIY010000331.1 GCA_030152675.1 Acinetobacter sp. | reverse complement strand
TTGCTCGAATTTTTAACCTACTCGCAAAAATAAAAGGAAAATCTACAACGTGTCTCAATATACGGCTCAATCTCTTGAAGTTTTATCTGGTTTAGATCCAGTACGTCGTCGTCCCGGGATGTATACCGATACCACGCGTCCAAACCACTTAGCCCAAGAAGTCATCGATAATGCTGTGGATGAGGCATTGGCTGGTCATGCCAATAAAATCACCGTAACGGTCTATAAAGACGGTTCTTTGTCGGTAGAAGACAATGGTCGTGGTATGCCGGTGGATATCCATCCTGAATATGGGCAATGCGGTATTGAAATTATCATGACCAAACTGCATGCCGGGGGTAAATTTAGTACCGATAACTACCAGTTCTCCGGGGGCTTGCATGGGGTTGGGATCTCGGTGGTTAACGCACTGTCGACTCAGGTAGAAGTCTCGGTACAGCGTGATGGCAATCTGTATAAAATGGCCTTTGCTCAGGGTGTACCCGTGGCTGGACTTGAAGTGCTTACGGGTAAAGCACCAAAACGTGCTTCTGGCACTAGCGTGCGCTTTTGGCCGGAAGAAAAATATTTTGACTCTCCCAAGTTTGCACTCAAGGCACTGAAACATAATCTCAAAGCCAAAGCGGTGTTGGCAGCAGGATTGCAAATTTGTTATATCGACGAGATCAACCAAGAGAAAATCCAATGGCAATTTGAAAATGGTCTCGTCGACTATTTGATGGATGAATTGCAAGACCGCGAGATCGTGCCTCATCCAGCATTTGTGGCGATGGGCGAGGCCGAACGTGCCAGTGCTGAATTTGCCATTTGTTGGAATGTTGAAGGCGGCGAGCAAGTTCAAGAAAGCTATGTCAACTTGATTCCGACGGCGCAGGGCGGAACCCATGTCAATGGTCTACGTTCGGGTGTGGCTGAGGCGCTGCGTGAGTTTTGTGAACTGCGCAATCTATTGCCGCGTAATACCAAATTAGCCGCCGATGATGTTTGGGATGGGGTCAACTATATCCTGTCACTCAAGTTCCAAGAGCCGCAGTTCTCTGGGCAAACCAAAGAGCGTTTATCGAGTCGTGAAGCGTCTACGGTGATGCTGAATATCGCCAAAGATGCGTTCGCCTTGTGGCTGAACCAAAACTCTGACGTTGCGATGCAACTGGCAGAAATGGCAATCGCCAAAGCTGGCCGTCGTCTGAAAGCCGCCAAAAAAGTTGAACGGAAAAAGATCGTTTCTGGTCCGGCACTACCGGGTAAACTGGCCGACTGTGTGGGGTTGACCCGAGAAGAATCTGAGTTGTTTATCGTCGAAGGTGACTCTGCGGGCGGTTCTGCCAAACAGGCACGTGATAAAAACTTCCAAGCGATCATGCCGATTCGCGGTAAGATTTTAAATACCTGGGAAGTGTCTTCAGATGAGGTGTTGGCCTCGAATGAAGTGCATGATATTGCCATCGCCATCGGTGTTGATCCCGGCAATGATGACTTGTCTGAGCTACGTTATGGCAAAATCTGCATCTTGGCCGATGCGGACTCGGATGGCTTGCATATCGCTACTTTGCTGTGTGCACTGTTTGTGAAGCACTTTCCGGCATTGGTCGAGGATGGGCATTTATATGTGGCCATGCCACCGCTGTTCCGTGTCGATGATGGCAAGGATGTGCACTATGCCTTGGATGAAGAGGAGCTTGAAGCGATTTTGAAAAAATGCAAAACCAAGTCGCCGCAAATCACTCGATTTAAAGGTTTGGGTGAGATGAACGCCAGTCAGTTGCGTGAAACCACCATGGACCCCGATACACGTCGCTTGGTGCAGTTAGATTTGGACGATAGCCAATTTACTGCGGCTTTATTGGATAAATTACTGGCCAAAAAACGTTCTGCAGACCGTAAGCAATGGTTAGAACAAAAAGGTAATCTGGCTGAGATTAGTGTTTAGTCATTAGAAAATGAGCATGAGGTCTGACCTCATGACTTTATTTTTATTGTCACCCAGCCCAACGCTGATCAAGATATGCGTTGGACTGGGTTTTTATTTCGCTTGATCGAATTAGAATTGATAACCCAAGGTCAGGGTATAGAGCATTGGATTGACATCGCCATTCCCGACGGTTACACCATTGATGCGGATATCCGAATTGACCTGAATATAGCGCAGCTCTGCACCGAGGCTCCAATGTTTATTCCATTGATAGTCCATGCCTAGGGTTGCAGCATAGCCAAAGGAATTACTGATCGACAGCTTATCTTCGCTTAACAGTTTTTCATTGAGATAATAGGTGTAGTTTATGCCAGCGCCGATATAGGGATTAAAGCGACCCTCAGGATTGAAGTTATATTGCAGACTCAATGTCGGCGGCAGATAGCGAGTATGTCCAATCTTTTGATCATTGCCATAAATATTGTGCTTCGGCGCAGTGCCAAGCAAAAGATCTAAGGCCACATGTGGGGTTAAAAAGTATAAATGAGACGCCGTCAGGGCCTCACTACTTGAAATACGTGTTGCTGTCCCATCATATAGATCGCCAGGATGAGATTTTGGTTCAATATGCGTGACGCCTAAGCGCACTTTGACCCGATCCATATCGAGGCCTGCATGCGCATGATATGCAGCGCTCATTCCGATAGCCAAAAATAGCAGTCTTTGCATGGTCATCTCCATCTTTAGTTTGAATTTCAAAGCGAATCTTTCCTGATTCGTTCAATCAAGATGTCAAGAAACATGCCAACTCATAAAAGCATTGATTATGAATAGATGAGTTGTTTTTTTATCTACTGTGCATAAAAAAAAGTTCACTAAATAGTGAACTTAAACAATGCATTATTCATGTTTTGATGAATGAAAGGATCATAGCTTTGAGTTGTCGCTGTTGTACAAGTTTATTGGCCTGAGTGGTCGCTCTCAAAATTCAACTGCATCAGTACCAAGTCTCGCCATTGGCCAAATTTCTTCCCAATTTGTGGCATATACCCAGTTTGTTGAAAGCCAAGTTGTTGATGCAACTCAATTGAGGCGATATTGCTGTGATCAATCGCGGCCACCATGACATGGATGTCTTGTGATTGGGCGATTTCAATCAAAGCCTGCATCAGACGTTTACCCAAACCTTGGCGGTAATAGTCCGGATGTACAAACACCGAGTGTTCAACAGTATGACGATAGCCTTGGATCTGCCTAAACAAGTCATAGTCAGCATAGGCTGCGATGGTCGCTGTCCCTGCACAAACGGCAACCAATAAGGGGAAATTCTGCGCTTGTAGCTGTGTAAACCACTGTTGAAACTGTGGCAGACTTTTGGGATCTTCATTCCAGTTGGCATTACCCGTTAATATTTCTTGATTTAAAATAGCCAGAATTTGAGGCAAATCATCAACACAAGCCGGGCGAATATCAAAGCGCATGCAACACCTCTTCAAAGAAAAGTGAAAAAAAAGCAAGATCGTGATCTTGCTTAGTTTAGCGAGGATATTGTGGCTTAGAAATGCTTTTAGAAGTGATATTTGACTAAGGCGCTGACATTATTTTCATCTTGGCCTTTGATGCCGAATTTATTGTTCCAAACCGAGTGCTCAAGTCCGAGATATAAACGTGTTTTCGGAGAAATATGTTTACCGGCGTTCCATTTCCACTGCGTGGTCCAGTTCAATTCGCTGGCATGATCTTTTTCAGCGGTAGACCAATCGAGGAAGCCATCGACTAAAAAGTCTTCGTTTGCAACCTGAAGTGGTAGCGCATAAGAGACCGTCATTTGATAATCGTCTTTTTGTTTTTCATTGTTGGCACGATAGAAATTCAAATTAAAATATTGAAAATAAGGTACATCCAAATCCACGGCAAAACCGTAGAGGAAGTTATCAAAATCATTGCCGAAATCGTCGTGATTGCCTTCCCAAGTGGTCGAAATCAAGACGTCTTTGATTGGACCATAGCTGAGGTCTTTACCTGAGATTTCACCGAGACTAAAACGTGGTGAAAGTTCAAAATAAGTGGTCTTGCGATCATCGCCACCACGTAAACGATCCATGAAAAAGAAGACATCGGCATATTTGGCTTTTGCCGCATATTCAACGGTAAGCGTGGTTTGTTGCTTATCAACGACCGCATAATGTTCACCATAAAGACCGGTGACACTAAAGTCTTGCCATACTGGTGTAGCATGGGCAGAAATTGCGGTTGTTGCGATCGCACACAAGGCGAACTGAGATAAAGTTTTCATCAAAATATTTCCCCAACAGAAAGCGCTACAGAATACAGATTAACAAGCAAAAAAAAAGCCAAAATTGGCAAAAAAAGCAGCAACTCTTCGCAACGGAATAAGTTTAAAACTCTTTTGTTAAGTTACTTTGCAATATAAGTTTGGTAGCTACTTGTAATTCAAAGAATAAAGTAACAAGTTGTCATTTTTCATATTCTTTATAAAATTATGCTTGCAAATTTATGATTATCATCCGATATTGAAAAGACAGGGCGAAAACCAGATCGGTCGTATAGCTTTAGTGGCTGACCTTTCGATATTGGGATTGATTCACTCAAGTTTTATAAAGTGAACGCCTGATGTTGATCAGTTTAATTTCGTGCTGTGGGCTGTGACTCGCAGTTGATCAGATGTTGAGATCAAGCATAGTTTCAACTGCGCTATTTAATAGGTCTAGATTTGCAAAGCTTTTTGCACTCTTCGGTTATATAAAAGTGTGAGGATGAAATTTTATGAACATTGAAATCCGTACAGATAAGAATATTCAAAACAGTGAACGTTTAATTACGTATGTACGTGAAGAGTTAAATCAAGAGTTCCAACGTCATAGTGAACGCATTACTCAAGTTTCAGTACATATCAGTGATGAAAATGGGGCCAAAGGCGGAGATGACGATATCCGCTCGATGATCGAAGTGAAAGCAGCGGGGCTTAAACCTGTTGTTGTGACGCACAAAGCTAAAAACATTGATCTGTCGTTACATGGGGCGATTGAGCGTGTGAAGCGTAGTCTAGAACATGCGCTTGAAAAAAATGAAAATCCACGTGGTGGACAGCTTGAAATCGCTGACGAAGTATAAAGAAAAGCCCTACGGGGCTTTTTTTAGGTCAAGAGAAAATGTATCTGGCGCGATCAGGCTTTAAAAATAAAATCAAAAAAATAAAACTTAAAAGGAAATAAAGCCTAAAAATAATTTTACCCAAGATTAAATGCTCAAACCTAATAAATATTCGGCATAATATTGATACTAATCATTGAGAGTAATTGGCATGTTAACAGCGCAACAGCAAGTCTTTTTAAAAGCAATTGAGGAGTTAGAGCTGCAGCAGGTCAAACTCCTGTTGGCAGAAGGCTTAGATCCGAACTTTATTGATCCAGAAAAAGGGCCTGCAGTATCGGTCTGGTCGGATGGATTATTTAAATGGTGGGAAGCGATTTGCGAAGCGCATGAAGCCGGGCAAGTCATGAGTACTGCGGATAAACAAAGCAGCTTACAGGTTCATTTAGATATTCTTGATGCGTTGATTGCTGCCAAAGCCAACTTTCATTTGTGGGATGCTGAAGAATGTTATGGCCCATTATGGGATGCGGCCAGTGCCGCATGTGTACCCGCAGTACAGCGTTTACTAGATCACAATGTCGATCCAAACAGCAAAGATGATGAAGGCCAAACGATTTTAAGCTCGATCAGTGATTTATTTTTTGACTGTGATTTTGATGAAATCGATTGGGAACAGGCTTTACCTGAAGAAAAAGAAACATTAGAGTTGCTTCGTAGTCGTGGTGCAAAAATGACTAAAGAATCAGCTTAAATTTGAGCATAATTATGAAAACACTTCAAAAACTTACACTTCTTCTTGCTTCAACCGCCAGTATGGGCAGTTTTGCCGCAGAATTTTCTTTTGATCGTCCAGGCACTGGTTTTGGTACGGGTATTACGCCAGTAGGTCGCTTGGCGTGGGAACAAAGTTTGCCGACTGCGAGTTATAACGAAACCGTGGTGGATGGTGCCAAAGCCAGAACCGTGACCCTAAATGGCGATATGTTGTTACGTACCGGTTTAAGCCCAAGCTTGGAATTACAGTTGGGCTGGGATGGCCCGGGTTGGAGCAAAACGTCGTACCAAGGCCGCCATCATGAAGATCATGGTTTGGGTGATGTCAGTATTGGTTTGAAAAAAGCGGTTGATCTCGATGACCCTAAATTGGCTATGGCAGTTTTAGCCCAAGCCAAGATTGCGACTGGCAATGATGGCTTTACTGAAGAAAAAGATATTTATACGTTAGGCTCATCTTTAGAGTATCAATACAACGACTTGCTCAATACCAGTATGAGCATGTTCTACGAAGTTCAAGATGGCAAGTGGGCGGTGACTGCTGTGCCAACCTTGTCGTATCAGCTTACAGATAAATGGTCTGGTTTCTCAGAGTTTGTTTATCGCAAGCAAGAAAGCAATCCGTATGAATACAGTCTAGGTTCAGGCGTGATCTATGCACTTAACGACCGCACCCAGCTCGATGCCAGCATTGGCTTCAAGCTTGATGGCGATGATCGTGAGTACAATGCCGA
>JASLIY010000111.1 GCA_030152675.1 Acinetobacter sp. | reverse complement strand
ACGTAATGCACCCACCCAGATCGCGCCACGCGCACCCTTTAGATTGACTTTAGATTCACAACGCGCACCATTGGGCTCAATCAAGTTAATGACTGGATAGCGTTTATCGATATCCATCACAAATGCACCTTCTTGATCTGTTTCGGTTTTTCCAATGTGATTATGAATTTGTTTATGTGCAGCAGCTTGACCGTCTTGGTCTAAGATGCGACCAAAAACGGTGACCATTTCTTTGATTTCAGGAACAATCACATCGACATTGCCGGGGTATAAGATCACTTGGGTGTTGCGCCCATGAATCACATTGACACTGTCTCTTGAGCTTTTAGCATTCATCAGCTCAACGCTATATTTTTGAAAAGGCGCTAGCGCAATGAAGTTGTTTTTACCTGAAAGCTTATAGCTTTGACCGTTAATTTGCGCACTCAGCTCACTCTGGTCGCTGAGATTGGTCTTGATCATCACACCAGAACTTTGCGTGTCTTTCCCCAACACCACGCCGGTGTTGGCCATAGCGATTGATCCCTGAGTGTTTAGGGTTAAGCTGCTGTTGCTGCTTCCGTTTTGACTCAGCGAGAGACTGCCTTGGTTATATTTGCTCGAGTAGATCGTATTGGCCAATACTCTCAGATCTTCAAGGCTTGATTTTTCTGATGCGCCATCTTGACTCAAATTATTGCTCACCGACATGCTGACCGAACGAATCGCATGTTGATCAAAGTCTTTCCTAAAACTAAGATCGCCGATGGTGTTTTTATTTTGTCGAGTGACTCCCGCAGATAAACGTGTACTCAACGGAATCTTGGCCTCAAGATAGACATATTTGTCTTGCATGTTTTGGCTCAAGCTGCCGACTTGTCGAGCATATTGAATCCCGGTTCGCAAGTTCACAGTTGCATGACGTGAGTTAAAAATATTCTGATTATAATCAACGCTACTATTGCTGCTTTTCGATGCAACATCACGGTTATAACTGAAGCTAAGATAGCCCAATTGCGCGAGCAAGCTTTTAAGATTCAGACTGCCGCCCACGCCATAGTTATTGTATTTGTTGGTCTCTAACGCTTCTCCCTGCGCACTATATTCACGGATTGCCCATAAATTCCCCAAAGCTTTGGGAATCTGATAGTTAAGCGAACTACTACTGCGCCAACTCTGGTCGCTGGCCCACATCCACTGTTGATTGAGACTGAAACGTGAATTGACCGAGATATTGGCTTCTGATTCGGTGATATAAAATTGATCAAAGCCATAGAGGGTTGATTTGAGCGTGGTACCAGACAGCCAAGGAAAACTGATCGAACCTGCGACCCCAGCCAACCAGGTTTTGTTGACTCGTATATTTGTTGTCATCCACGGCGCACTCGGATCAATGCCCATCTCGTCTTCCGCATCCTGTCTCAAGCTCCCCACGGGGCGGGTTCGATTGCGTCTGTGATTGGCAGTATTTTGAAAATCAATATTTTGACGATGCCACTGGCGATAATCGTGTTGATCAGAATCAAACTGTTGCTGATCCTTGAAACTCAAATTCTGCCGATAATCCAGCATGCCAGCAAAGGCTTGCCACGCGAGCTTGCCCATGACACTTGAGTTACGTCCGAAGGTTTTATTGATCTGTGCTGTGGTCTGTGCGGTTTCTTGACCATCGATCATGGTCTTGATCTGTACGGTATAAATCCCAAAAGGTAAGCGCGTGGTGTCGATCTCATTGCTGCCCATCGGCATCTCTTGAATACTCAATAGACGCCCATCGCGATAAATGTGCACTGACCCGGCACTGGGCAAAAACACCACGATCGGCGTCAGTGACTGGGTCTTGTCATCCTGCACCGTATAACTTTGATTGCCATAACTGACGGCATAGAGTTGATCGACACTCAGTGCATTCATACTGACAATGGATTGTAGGTTCCACGTGTCCATCAAGCCAGCTGTAAACCGATAGCCATCCACATCGCGTTCGTAAATCGCACGATACAACTGGGCATCAGGTTGAGCCCCCCCCATACCATAGATCGCGCCATTCAAACTCAAATGATGCTCGCGGTAGGCCCAAATCTGATCTAAGTTGAGATAACTCGAAGCATCGATTCGACCCTCATAGCGATTGAGGTAAGTTCCAGTTCTATAGTTCAGCACCGAAGTGAGCGCATGCGACGTTGATGGACCCAAAACCTGTTGCCGCGAGATACTTCGAAGTGCCAAGGCCTGTTGATCTACGATCAACTCCAAATTAAGGGTCTTTAAATCCAATAGCAGTTCAGCATGCTCAGAAATGTGCAGTCGGGTATGATCCTGAAACGCTTTATTTTTTAAATTTTGCAGCAGACGTCGCGTCTCATCCGATAACTGCGTGCCTTGATCCTGATCAATTAAGCTAATCTCTTTGATAGACAGGGTCTGATCATAAAACAAAATCACATCAGCAACTTTCTGACGCGCCACTGTGGCGCTGCTGTTGTCGTGATCAGGTTCATCAATGTAACGTAAATAGACTGGAACGCTCAGTCCTTCATTTAGAGCACGCGAAAAAAAAGGCGGTAAAATAAAATTCCCAATCCGCACACGATCAGGACTCAAGCCCTCTGGGGAGGAATGAATCGAAGTCGTGAATAATAATCCGCCCAAGACCACGCTGAGTCTATTAATTTTTATTTTCATATATTGTTGATTCTTTTTATTTGACCACAATATATTGTTGATTATGCCAAATACCGAGTTGCGAATTCGCATGCTGTAAATCGACATTGGATATCGCAGCATGGGTATGCGGCATCACATAATAGCGTTCACGACAGCCCTTCCCATCAATATCGCGTTTGGGATCGACACATTTCCCCACCGCAACCACTCGAAAAGAGGCATTACCGCGGTTATGAATGATGTTTTTTTCACGCGTATAATCAAATTTTTCTCGGCGCGGGGCAACCACCAGTAGGGTATTGATTTCAGCTGAGGTGGTGGCAACACCACTTTTTTTATTGGTGCTGGTGGAAATTTCACTGACCGGTTGATCGATCCAAGATAAACGATAATAACGCTCTTGATCATCCTGCGGGCCTTGGTAAAAAATACGGAAGTTATCTTTAGCGCCACTCGGCAGAACCATACTGGCTGGGGTAGATAAAATCTCGGCCTCAGTATCAAATGCAATTTCGCCGCCTTCTTCCATCGGTGTTTTAATGCGTTTGACGCTCAAAGCCACTAAACGCGCAGTGTCTGATGGATTGCTAACCTGTTTGCTCAGCACGCTATTTGAGCTCAGAATGAATGAGGTAATTTCACCGACATTCATGGCCTGACTGGACAGCGGCAGCCATAACAAAGAAAGAGAAAGCGCAACTTTTAATTTCACCAGAGAACTCCAACGATAATCATAGGCAGGATAAATTGCTTCAACACAAGTCAGCAGGGATCAATCAGGGATTCCCCCGCTGCTCGGTTTAAATCTTGGTTATGAGGTGGTTGCTGCGACCCAAGTTGCTGTAAATTGCACAGCAACATCGCCTAACCAAACACCATCGCTGAGTTCTTTATAGCTGGTGACTGCTGTCTTACCATCAGAGGTTGCAGAGTCAATTTTAAATATGAAGTTGCCTTGCGTGCTATTACGATCCTTGCTGCTAAAAATTGCCTTGCCAGCCAAAGCATCTAGACCTGCGCTGATGCCTTTAGTGGTATCGACCATACTGGTTTGGGTATCTTTGCTTAATTTGCTTCCGTTCCATTCCACGCCAACATTGAGCGTAGAAGAACTATCACCGCGAACCAACGTGTTAGAGATCAATTTTGAAGACAATTGAAAATCTGTGGCGCCTTCTTGACCTTGAATCGTGATATCAAATGCACCATTGATCGAGTTAAACGCTTTACCCGACTCTGTATATTGAAAATCAAGACTGCCGACTGGAAGCACGATCAGTGAACTGGTGGTGTCCTTGATCGCCGTTGCTTGCCACGTTGCAGTTGAGGTGGTGGTGGTATTGGCAAATGCGGTTGTGCTCATCGCTGATGCGGCAAGAATGATGAATGCGAATTGCTTCATGATCAATCTCTCTGAAATTAGTTTGCTTGTTGTGAAGTAGGACTTAATAGTCTCTATTTTTAATTTTAGGGTTTTATTTTGAGCAGATCTTGCTAATCAGCGATAGGATTATTGCTTTAATGCGAAAAAAGAGAGGATAAACACATTAATAATTAAATGACATTTTTAAATATAGCTAAAGCTGCTACAGCTCAACTTTTTAATGATTTGAGACGTCATGGACATTATTGTGATCGAAATCGAGCAATATTATTTTATTAAACGAACCATTATTTTTTTAGATAAAGCGTCTTAAATAATCAAAGTTTTGAAGCAGTTCTTCGCAATAAAACCCGCATGCGCTGACGCGAGAATCATTCAAAAATCACTTAAGTTGTATGGCAATTACCCAGTTCAGCAGCAAGCCTCAAATATATTGATGATCAGCACATTTTTGTTTAATTATTAGCTATATATCGCATTTCAAGCAGTGGAAAATCTTTTTGTCGGTTAAATTTTTCCGAATCGACCACCGTGATTACCATTTTATGCTTTAATCGCTTATTATCTATTTTATTTTTAGTTTGAATCGCCTTGGACACTATTACACTGCTTCAGCCAGATGATTGGCATGCACATTTACGTGACGGTCTTGCTCT
>JASLIY010000062.1 GCA_030152675.1 Acinetobacter sp. | reverse complement strand
ACAGATCAAGAAGGTGCATTTGTGATGGATATCGATAAACGCTATCCAGTCATTAACTTGATTGAGCCCAATGGTGCGCGTTGTGAATCTAAAGTCAATCTAAAGGGTGCGCGTGGCGCGATCTGGGTGGGTGCATTACGTTGTAAGCCTTTACCGACATCAACAGCACCCAATCTATTTGAGGTGCGAGATTAATGTTGAGGCAGCGTTTATGGTTATGCAAACTGATGCTGAATATATTGGCTATTTTCGCGATGACTCAGACGGCAAACGCCGTGGATAGCGGTCGATTTGTAAATGCAGGTAATGCTGATTTTTTGTTTGTCGAAAACAAAGTCGATAATGAGTATTTTGTCACCACGATCAATGCTGAACCACGATTAAGAGGAATGAATAAGTTATCGAAATTTCCACAGCAACCGAGCTTGGGACATTATGGTTATTCGAAGTGGCTTGCTGAAAATTCAATCGTGGATATTTGGGGTGATCCAATCAGTATTACGCATCCATTTTTGGGGTTGAGTTGTGATCGTGCTGCGCCGAATTGCCCAGCATCAGGCATGATTCCAGCGTACCATTTAGATGACATCGGCTTTTATCGTGCCAAAACAGGGGTCGGCGTTCAGGGAGGAGCTGCTCCGATTGCGGTGATCAGTCCAACATTTTATGAGAAGTTACGTAGCAATAGACTTGCTAGCTTGGAATCCATGATATTGTTTTGGTGCTATACCCAAGTTGATTATGATCCAAGAACAACGCGATGTAAGGATCTGCCCAATTGGCAGGCCAAATTGTGGTTCTTCAATATTGCTGCGAGAAAGATCGGTCATCTGACCTTAAATCCTCAAGATGAAATGAATGAGATTTGGGTCAGTAGCGATGGTACAGCACAAGTGAAACGAAATTTTCAAAACTGTCATGAAGCCGTGGTCGCAGGTGTAGATGGGGTAGTGTGTAAGATCTTGGATTATAAATATGAGCGCTCGAATGATGTTTCGATGAATGTCTCATTGCACTTAGATCCGCAACTCTTAAGACAATATAATCCTTCAGGCATCGATGTCCGTTTTAGTTCGAATGGGACGACATGGTGGAATTGGACGCAAGAAGCTACATTTAAAAGTTTGTTTTTACCAGATAAATCTCAAATTTCTGTGTTTATGTCGAAAAGTTTTTTTCGCAGTATGATGACCTATGGCATCAGCTGGGATGGTGAGCGCTCGATGTTTTCAATGCGTTTTCGCAATACGAAATTGCCAGATTCCGAGGCCTATCAGTTTAGTACGATCAATGCGATTCGTATTGTTCCCAAGGCGTATGGGATCAGCATCGTCTCCGCGGATGGCCAGCATTATCCCCATCAGACGGGATACATTGCCAATGAAAAACCACCGATTCAATTCGATTATCGCATCACCATGTCAGCGCCTAAATTCGCAGATCTGGTGACGGTGCAGGTGATTGGAAAAAGCACCGAGATTAAAGGGAATTTCTATTGTTTATTTGAATCTGCCGATAAAAAATTACAAATTCCGATCCCCTCTAGTGTGATCTATACGAACTTTAATGGTCAGCGGGTCACCAAACAGAATAATTGCCGACCAGATCTAATTGATTTGACTGCTGGCCATTGGGCAGCAGAGCCATGGTCGAATGCTCAAGGCTTTTATTATGTGTCTAATATCAGCTTAAAATTTGATATGGGAGATGTGATTTCGCAAAAGACCGTAGATGACCAGGACTGGCTCGGGGTGGTGATGGCAGATGGGATGATCCAAGTCAAAGCACAATGGATGGGGGTCAATCGTAGTGAATAAGCCGATGCGATGCCAGTCTATCAAGCGCATCAAGCTATTGCTTATCAGCGGAGTTTTGCCGATCACGCAAAGCTTTGCGATCGAGATAGATTCGTATATTGATGAGATACCTGCAACCACAAGCTTTATTTCTAAAGCCGTTTACAACAATAGCCAATCGAATAATTTGTATCGGATCTCGATTCAGAAAATAGAGCGACCCAGCAGTCGCTTTGAAAAAGAATTGCCTTTAGATGCGGGGGAAATATTGTATGCACCGCAGAAGTTAATGATTCAGCGCGATGAGCAGAATTATTTTAAAATTTTTTATCATGGCCCGGAAGATCAGCAGGAACGCTACTATCGCGTCAACTTTGTAGAATCACCTTTCAATCTCTATGAAACCCCGAATGCTCAGAAAAGTAGTGTGGTGTTTCCAAGCATCGGGCTCAGTACGATTTTGATCGTACGTCCACGTCAATTGAAATTGGCGTATCAGCTCGATGAGAAAAAGGGCACGATCCAAAATACCGGCAACACTTTTTTTAAGTTGATTATTCATCAAGGCTGTGAGGGCAGTGAGGCCACAGCACGGCAGCTTTATATGTTACCGGGTGAATCCTATCAACATGCTTCGCTAAAGCAACCCAACCGTAAATATATCTTGGCCACGCAGCGATACATCCCCTTGGGTCAGGCCTGTTTTGCTCAAGATCGTGATTAAACAATCAGGGTTTGAGTTGTCGATTTTGTCGCCATTGATTTGGGCTTTGTCCCATCCAAGATTTAAAGGCATGATTAAACGACGACTGCTCTTTGTAGGCCAATAATTCAGAAACTTCACTGACACTGAGCTGATCATTTTCCAAATACTGCAAAGCCAAAGTCTTTTTAATCGTACTCATTTCCTCAGAGAAACTGGTGCCTAAATTTTTTAAGCGGTATTGCAATAAGCGCGGCGATATTCCTATTTTCTTGGCGGTATATTCAATGTCTGGACTTTTATCTTGAATCGACGCAAGAATACTGCGACTGACCAACTCCTTAAAATTGAGTTCCTCTGAAAATTGAGTTAATAAATCATCTGCATTTTTTTCTAAGATTCGTTTCAGTGAAATATCGGTATTTTTATTGATATTAATTTTGAGTGACTCTTGGGAGAAGACCAATCTATTTTGTTTTGCTTCATAGACAAAATAGCAGTCAAAGAAATTTTCATATATTTTTGCGTGAGAGGGGCGTGGATAATTAAACTCGATTCTCTCGATTTGTATTTTATAGGGTGAAACTAAGTTGTTGATGAATTGGTGAAATATAGTTAAATTTAAATTACGTGCCATTAGCGTTTCTTTAACGTGCAGGCCTATATCCAGATAGGCCGGATTTTCCCAAGTGAAAATATAATGCTGTTCCGTTTCGATCAGGGAAAATGGAGTTAAGTCGTAGAATATCTTTTGGTATTTTAAATAGCTTTCAAATACTGCGCGGATATTTTCACAGGACATACATAGATAGGCCAGAATACCAATATCATCGGCAGTACTGAGCTTGCCCAATGCGATAATGAGATCTTGTTTTTGATAGTTTTTATCTAAATAGCTGAGAATTCGCAACCACTCGGTCATTGGAATTCTATCGTTGATTTCATAGTGAGATTCAATGGGGCTTTGAATGTTATTTATACTGCAAAAGGTGTTGATCATCTTGCTTAAACTACCTGTTACGCTTCGAGTATAAATGAAAGATTTCATGAAAAACGATCCTAAATTCAACTTTGATTGTAATGCTTGAAAATCATTCGATTGAATGGTTGGGTTTTAAGTTAATATAATATAAGCCATTATTTTTTTTGTTTTATTTTGGTCAATGGCTATTTTTGATAAAATTAATATGATGAATATATTGTAAAAGTAATAAAAATAAAGCTTAAAATATTTTCTCATGCATCTGGATTGTATTTCATAATGCTGTTGTTTATTTTTATTTTAAGACGATTTTAGCAGTTGTGAATAAGACATTTTCTCTTCGCTTGTAGAATAAATATAATCGTGCTGGGTTTTATTTTATTGAATGGTATTTAAAATTTGGTGCTTTGAGCTGGTTTAAAAATCAGTATGGATGATCGCGTAAACTTGGCGCGGGCAGTATATTAAATCATCACAGGATAAAAGTATTTATCGAGGTGAATGTCTAGCTACGAGTTTTTTTGACTTCAATCCAGAATAAGAAAAGAGGGGGGTGTGAATAACCCCTAAGGGTAATGTGATGCGTGGAGGGTATTCGATAGGGTGTATCTAGGTTGCATATAATTCACCCAATGAAGTACAGGAAGTACTGATGATGAAAATAAAAAACCACCTCAATCTCGCCCTAGCTGCGTGTGGCGCTTTAGTGAGTTCACCGCTTTGGGCCTTCGAATTTGAACATGCTGCTGTGCATGGACGTTTAGATAACGATATCAGTATCGGGGTCGGTTGGGCCTTAGCTGATCCGGACAAGGCTTTGATTGGTGTTGGCAATGGTGGCACCGCATCGACGTTGTCATCAGATGATCACCGGCTCAATTTTAAAAAAGGCGATGCCTATACCCAAGTCCTCAAAGGATTGCATAGCCTGAACTTGGAATATCAGGATGTCGGCATTTTCGTACGCGGTAAGTGGTGGTACGACATTGAGCAACAAGATCATCACCAACACTTATATGATATTAGCAATCACGGACGTTATCGTTATGCACGAACATCCGGAGTGGAGCTGTTGGATGCCTATGCCTTTGCACGTTGGCAAGTCAAAGATATGGAGGGTGAAATTCGTGTGGGGAGACAAGTTGTGGCATGGGGCGATGATGATTATACCCATGCCTTAAATGATTTATATGCTTATGATGGCAATGCTTATCGCCGTCCGGGCATGAAACTAGAAGAAGCACTTATTCCTGCACCGATGGTGTATTTGACGCAGAAGTTGGGCAGTGATCTCAGCGTGGATCTGTTTTATCAGTTCGGTTGGGAAAAGATGGCTGTGAGTAATTGCGGTACTTTCTTTTCAACCACAGACGTGATTCAGGATGGTTGCCTGCAAGGTAACCTGATTTATGGCAGTGATTTTCGCCCGGGTGATGCCGATTATCTGTATATCCCACGCAACGCTGACCATACCCCGAAAGATGGGAGTGAATATGGTATTGCATTGCGTTGGACTGAGCCTGCGCTCAAGAATACCAAGTTTGGCTTATTTGCAACCCAATATCACAGTCGAGCACCCTTTTACAGTGTGGTGACCAGCAGCATATTGGATGTACAAGATCCGCAGTTTGATCAAGATTTGGTGGGTAACTCACCGATGGCGGGCTACATGGCGGACTATCCTGACAAAATAAAATTATATGCTGCGACTTTTCAAACAGAACTCGCCGAAGGCACGACCAAATTTGCTGGTGAGTTCAGCTATCGTCCCAATATGCCTTTGCAAGTCAATACGACCGATCTGACCTATACCGCGCTCGGAATTGACAGCATTGCACTGAGCAATATCGGGATGCCGATCAGTCCTGGCGTTATTCAATCGGGAGAGAGCGTCGAAGAAAGTACGTTTCTTCAGGGCTATCGTCGCCTTCCCGTTCATCAAGCACAGCTTTCTTTTAGCCAGTTTTTGCCCGGTGCCTTGGGGGCGGAATGGTTTCTGTTCATGAGTGAAGTGGCTTGGAATCATATTGGTGATCTTAAAACTGGGCCGGGGCAAGTGCGCTTTGGGCGTGACTCTATCTATGGTTATGGCGAAGTTGCCGTACCAGGATTGTGTGAAACGCTGCTGAATACCGACAATCCGCAATACTGCAATGGTCAAGGTTTTTATAGCAAAAACTCTTGGGGCTATCGTTCTGCGTTGATTGCGGAGTTTGCTGATATTGGTGCAGGAATCAGTTTAAGACCCATGCTGGTGTGGACGCATGATGTGAAAGGATGGGGTCCGAACTTTAATCAGGAAGCCAAATCCATCGAACTGTCTTTAACTGCGCGCTATGAGGAACGCTATCGCGCCACATTGACTGCGAAAAACTATTTTGGCGGTGGATATAACACTTGGGTCGATCGTGATTTTATCTCGCTCAGCCTCGGTATGAGTTTTTAATGCACGCTGTATGGAGCAGCAACTGATCGCACCAGAGACTGCGTGTAGATCAAATACAACTTAGGGAGAAGGAACATGAAAGTATTGGCCATCGGTGGTGGTGGGAGTATGGGACGTGCAGTGATACGCGCCATTCAAAGCTTTGATTTTGTCGAGCAAGTGGTGCTTGCAGGCCTTGATTTTGATCGTGCATCGCGTTTTGCAGCATCCCTCAATGATTCGCGTTTTAGTGCTCGTTATTTGGATATTAGCAATGCACAGGATTTACGTGAGGCCATTCGTGCATGTGATGTGGTACTCAATTCAGCAGGGCCTTTTTTTCGCTTTGGTGTGCCGGTCTTGCAAGCGGCGATTGATGAAGCGAAACACTATTGCGATATCTGTGACGACTGGCAACCGACTTTGGAAATGTTGGCCTTGCATGAACAGGCGGTACAAAAAGGCATTACAGCCGTGATTGGTTTGGGTGCAAGTCCGGGAATTGCCAACATGCTGGCCATGAAAGCCACCCAACAGTTGGATCAAGTTGATACGCTCTATTCTGCTTGGCGACTGTCGAATGCACATAATCAAGATGATGGTTTCTTTGAAGAAGGCGAAGCCGCAGCAAGTGCCGATGCAGCTGCGGTCCATCTGGTGCATTGTTTAACCGAAACTATTCCACTGCGACAGGATGGTCAAGTGCAAGATCATTTGCCTTTAGCATCACGCCGCTTTAATTATCCGGGCTATGGGTGGATGGATTTATGGAGTATTGGTCATCCTGAAGCGGTCACATTTCCACGCCAGTTTCCAAATTTAAAAAACTGTATCAACGGGATGCTGGGGGTAGGAGAGATTGTTGACGACCTTCGGGCTTTGGCCGAAGATGTTCGATCCGGTCGCCTCAGTGTGGATCAGGCTGCTGTTGGATTGATGGACAATGGCGGTCGTGATCAGCGCCGTGCCCAGTTGATGCAGAACGAAGACGCTCATGCACCTGGCATCATGGCTTATGCTGAAGGTTTAAAAGATGGCTTGCCACTTCGGGTGGGTGCGACACTCAAGCGCGTCCCTGAAGGTGGCATGAGTGCCGTGACCGGCATACCACTGGCTTTGTTTTTGCCCTTGCTTTCACAGCATGCCATTCGAGGACCTGGTGTGATGTCACCTGAACAAGCGGTAGACCCAGATGCTTTCTTTGCATTACTTGATGGCTTTACCGGTTCAGAAGGCTGTGGTCTCACGCTCAGTTGTGAAGGCGATGTTGAAAGGGTGCCTTAAATAGCCGAGATGAGGAGGCTTTGCGATGCAGGGATTGGGTTCGCCTATTCAAGAGCATGTGATTGAGCGTGAACGCTTGCTGACGATGTTAATGCCAGCACAGGCTTTACGTTTAAGATTGCTGTGTGCGCCAGCGGGTTTTGGAAAGACCGTCGTTGCACATCAGTTTTCTGCATTGCGCTTGGTCGGTGCGCATTGCAATAGCATATCTCAATCTGATCATGCGCTTGCTGAGCATGACACGACGGCGCAACAGGCCGATCAGATGGTGCCTGAATATGCAAGAAAAGTGATCTGGGTTGCACTGCGATCGGATCAGAGCTTGACGCCGACCGTGCTGATGGCTCAGCTCGGCGCGGCACTCAAACTCACCGAAGTCGATGAGGAACGTTTGGCTCAAGCTTTATGTTGCTGTAGCAATCACTTGATTGTCTTGGATGATTACCAGCCGAACAGTGAAGTGGATGCTTGGTTATTCACCCATATACAGCGCCAAGCCACTAGCCATGTGCAGTGGCTGATCACGACACGGCGTCGGCCGGCATGGCCACTCAGTCGGTTATTATTGGATGGTCAATTGCTGGAGTTAAAGAGTGAGGATTTGGCGCTGACGTTATCCGAAGTGACCCGCGTGCTCAATGTACTGGCACCTGATCAGAACTTCTGTGCTCGACAGCTCTATCAGCAGACAGATGGCTGGGTGGCGGGTCTTCGGCTATTTCTATATGCACAGCGCGGCCCCCAAGCTTTGATGCAGATCAACTTACATCGCTATCCTCCCTTACTTGATTATCTTGATCAGGAAATTTTGCAGGGGATGTCCGCTTCGGAACAGCACCTACTCCAACTGATTGCACATGCGCCCTTTGTCGATAGTGCGCTGTGTGCATTTTTATCTGGAGAAACACTGTCATTGCAGGCGTTGTTGGCCAAGCAAGTTTGTTTGCGCAGTTTAGCAGGCAGTGCTGATCAGTTTACCGTATACGAACCTTTGCGCTCAGTCTTGAGAGAGCGTCATCCACAACAGCACGGCGCATTACGGGCTGCATTGGATTGGCTTGAGCAACAAGGGCGTTATTTGAGTGCTTTTGCCTATGCGATTTGTCTTGGGGAAGCACCTCGCGCAGCGCAGGCTTTGGCGCAGGTGCCGCTGCAAAAATTATGGACAGCCAACAATCTGACTTTACTTTTATCGGGCCTAGATCAGTTAAGCATTGCTGATTTTAGTGAGCAGCCACAAGCTTTGGCGGTGGCAACACGAGCGTTATTGATGGGGGGGAAATTAGAGCGCGCAGCAGATTATCTTTCTGCATTTTCCAAACAGGGCAGCAAGGCAACTCAATTGGCTTTACAGGCGGAACTGGCATTGCATCGGGGCCAAGCGCGGGAAGCTTGTCAGTTCGGGAGCAGTGCATTGGTCGAGCTTGATCAGGATCAAGATTGGACGCAGATGATACTGTGTTTTTCATGTGTAACACGCGCAGCGTTGGCTTTAGGCCAATATGAAGTGGCTCAGCACCAACAGATGCAAGGCCTAGAATTGGCTCGGCTCAAAGGTGAAATGTTACTTGAGTGTCAGTTGTTGTTGGATCAAGCACAAGTGGAGGAATTGGCGGGACATTTACATCGTGCTTTACAGCTGTTGGACAAGGTCAAGGTCTTGATTGGTCAAAGTGGTGGGTCGGCTTTACTGAGCGCTGCACAACAGATTCGCCGTGGATGGCTCTTGATGTTAATTGGTCAAGATACGGCCGCGCGTTTACCACTTGAACAAGGCCTAGAGCTTTCAATGGCAGCGGGAACGCCGGTGTTTTTTTATAGTGATGTGCTATTGGCGCAGTTAGATGCGCGACGTGGTGATACGGAACCCGCGCAACAACGTTTAGTTGACGTGCAGCGGCGTATGCACAGTCGTGGCATCTCTGAGTCGATTTATCGTAGCGTGCTTAGTATTGCGAGTGTCAGTGTTGATTTATTAGGCAATCAATGTCATTCCGCGATTCATCTCTTGGCACGTATGGAGCGTAAGTACAATGATTCGACGTTATTGACCCCGCCGAGTGCTTGTCCTGAGTTATTTGCATTGATGAGTTTTCTACATGCTCAGGTGCTTTGTGCGCAAGGTGCAATTGATGAAGCCATTGGGATATTAACTCAGGTCTTGGAAAAAGCTGAAGAATTTGGTTTTCAAGTCATTGTCAGTCAAGCACTGATGGCCTTAGGCAAGGCGCGCCATCAACGCGGTGATACTCGCCAAGCTGAGCGTATGTTGGCGTCCGCAGCAGCGATGGCGATGCGTCAAGGGCAGGGGCAACTTGTCACGGAGGGCAATTTTATATCGCAAGTTCAACCTCATGCCGAACTTGAGTCTCCTCAGCGTGATCTGAATCGGATTGCACCGAACACGTTGATCGGGAGTGCGGAAACGCTCTTGAGTCCACGCGAACACGTGGTTTTAGAGTTAATTGCAAAAGGACATTCCAATGCAGAAATCGCAGACATTCTCTCTATTTCACTGCATACCGTAAAGGCGCATGCAAAGCGTATTAACGTTAAGTTTCAGGTCAATCGACGCACTCTGGCAGTGGCCAGAGCAAAGACACTGGGACTCCTAAGGTAGCTCCATCGCGCTTTGTATTAATAAGGATTTTAATATTATGAGACTAGGATTATGCAGCAAACAAAAATAACTTCTTCTGGTTTACCTACACGTTGGTTTGCTCCTGCCTATGGCATGGGGAGTCTTGGACCCGCGATATTTATACTGACACCGCAAATTTTACTGCTTTTTTTTATGACGGAAATTTTAGCGATTCCACCGGGAGCCGCAGGTATTGGGATTTTGATTCCCAAAGTGTGGGAGTTAATTTTTGATCCGTTGCTGGGACGTTGGTCAGATCGTCTAAATACACGTTGGGGGCGACGACGACCATTAATGGCACTGGGTGCATTGGTGTTTTTGATCGCCTTTATCATGATGTTTTCACCTCCTGATTTGTCCAGTTGGCAGTCAACATTGTTATGGGTTGTTATATTTTACACCCTGACCAGCACTGGGTATTCTTTGTTTACCGTACCTTATGCAACTTTGCTTGCAGAGGTTACCGATGATCCGCATGTACGGACTCGAATTGCCGCTTGGCGTAGTGCGATCCTAGCATTGGGTTTTCTACTGGCAGGTGCTTTAGCGCCGTGGGTGGTAGCAGCTCAAGGGGGCGATCATCAAGCATATACCTATATGGCTGTTCTGATTGCGCTGATTGCATTTGGCGGTATGGCAAGTGCGGTTGTCGGGACAGGGACGGCTCAGGCAGCAGCCAAAGCTTCACCGCCGTCATTGAACAAACGAGGCTCAATGTTGGCGCCCTTTAAAAATCGTGCTTTCAGTTGGTTATGGCTCGGTTTTATGATTCAAATGATCTCGGTGGCTTTAAGCACCGCGATGCTTCCTTTTTATAGCAAATACTGGTTAGGCAATGATGCTGCGACCATACCGACCATATTTCTTGGTTTAACCGTCCTGACCATCGCCACCACATGGTGCTGGATTTGGTTGGCGGGTCGATTTGGTAAACACAATGGTTTTTTAATTGCGACACTACTTTATGGTGCTGCTACCGCATCGCTGTGGTTTGCCATGTATGGTGCTGTGGGCTTGTGGTTCTCGATCGTATTATTTG
>JASLIY010000052.1 GCA_030152675.1 Acinetobacter sp. | reverse complement strand
TGTTGGCTTTGTTTTTAAAACAATATTAAAAAATAAATATAATAGTTTTTGAGAATTGTTGATATTAATAAATAATTTAATTTTAAAGTTTTTGGATTAGGTGTTTATTATACATTTGTGCTTATTTTTATTTATTGATGTTTTATTTTCTTTTATTTAAGATTCTTTTTTATGGTGGTTAATCATGCTAAACGGATTTTATTATGTCTGATTTCGCAATTTTTATAATCAACTAATTGTGCTGTAAATAACAAAAAGGAGTTTTTTGATGAATAAAAACGAATTACATCGCGGTTTAGAGACACGTCACTTAAGGTTGATATCACTCGGTGCTGCAATTGGCGTTGGATTGTTTTTAGGATCAGGAAGTGCCATTCAAATGGCCGGTCCAGCTATTTTGGTGGCGTATCTATTAGGCGGGTTGGCTGTTTTTATCATCATGCGTGCACTGGGTGAGATGGCTGTCAACAATCCTGTGGCTGGTTCTTTTAGTCGCTATGCATTGGATTATGTGAGCCCCTTGGCAGGCTATCTCACGGGTTGGAATTACTGGTTCTTCTGGGTCATCGCATGTATGACTGAGGTGACCGCGGTCGGGATCTATATGCAGCTTTGGTTTCCAAATACGGAAGCTTGGGTCTGGGCTTTAATTTCTCTCGCGGTGATGGCCGCCGTTAACTTTATCGCAGTAAAGGCTTACGGTGAGTTTGAGTTTTGGTTTGCCATGATCAAAATTGTCACCATTGTCTTTATGATTTTTGCCGGTCTGGCGATGATCATCTTTGGCTTCGGTAATCAGGGTGTACCCACAGGGATCAGTAATCTCTGGTCGCATGGCGGGTTTTTCCCCAATGGTTATGGCGCCTTGTTTTTAGCTCTACCAATGGTCACCTTTGCCTATGCGGGTATCGAGATGTTGGGCTTAACCGCAGGTGAAGCAAAAAATCCAGTGCAGACCATTTCGACGGCGATTAACTCGGTGTTTTGGCGGATTCTGATTTTTTATATTGGTGCATTATTTGTGGTGATGTCTATTTACCCATGGAATGAAATGAGCCCAACCCAGAGTCCTTTTGTGATGACCTTCGAGAGAATGGGGATTCATGCTGCGGCAGGGATTATTAATTTTGTGGTGATTACAGCAGCATTATCTTCGTGTAATAGTGGTATTTATAGTACGGGTCGTATGTTGAATAACTTATCCTTACAAGGACAGGCGCTTAAGCTATTTAAAACCATTAACCTTCGAGGGGTTCCTGCAGCGGCAATTGCATTCTCCTTTGTGATGATGTTGTTTGGTGTTGCACTGAACTATTTTGCACCGAAGCAAGTTTTTATTTGGTTAACTGCGATCGCGGCTTTCTCATGTGTTTGGACATGGTTAATTATTTTGATTTCACATATACGATATTCAAAGAAATTTAAAGTGAATCAATCTACGATTATTAATGTGCCTTTATATCCAGTGAGTAGTTATATCACAATTGCTTATCTTTTCTTGGTGGTTGTGGTGATGGCCATTCGAGAAGATTTAAGAGCCTCTTTAATTATTGGTGTGGTGTGGTTTGTTTTTCTAATCGGGATGTATTATCTCCTAGGGTATAATAAAAGTTATATTCAAAATAAACTCGAAACCAAATAACCAAATAACCAAATAACCAAATAACCAAATAACCAAATAACCAGATAACCAGATAACCAAATAACCAAATAACCAAATAACCAGATAACCAAATAAAAGTTACTCTATTTGATTGCTGGACGGGTTTATTGGCTGGATTGCAAAAATACCCCTGCGAAATCAGGGGTATTTTTTAATTAAAAGATAAATCTCAAAAAAGTCATCAACATCGTGCTATTTCTGCATAATTTTCAAGCAACTGCCATTGATCTATTTTATTTTCTCAGAAAGCCTGATTTTTATATTGCCTAAATTCTGCTGTCAACATGGCTGAGCGTGAATCATGCTGAGCGCTTGGCGATCGCATCGTAATTTATGTTATACGTTTAAACGTGAACCTAGTGATCATTATTCGTCATATTATGACAATAGGATTGAATTAAAAGACAATAATATCAGTTAATTAGTTTACTCATGATCTGAATACAGATCAGCGCATACAGATTTTATGTTGCATGATTAAACTTTTATTTTAGCGTTCAGAGAGGCCAAGGTTCGGCGATCTCTTTAAATAATGGATCAAAATAGTGAGATTAGGATGATCACACATCAACTTAAATTTAAATTAAGTCTTGTGAGCTTGGTAGTGCTGAGCAGCACCTCAACACTGGCAACGGCAAAAGGCCAAACTGAAATTGAACAATTACGTCAAGAAGTTCAAGCGCTCAGAGCGATGATTGAGCAACAACAGTTGCAAAATGTTGAAACCTCGAAAGCAGTGACTGCACTGGCTACTCCCCCAGTTGTTGCAGCGCCAGCACCAGCACCCAAGCTGAAGAGTGGGGCCAGTTTTAATATTTACGGTAACGTTCGTGCCGATGCTTCCTATCAAGTTAAAGGAGGCACAGCTTCTCGGATTTATAACCAAATCAGTACGGTGCCATTGGACGGTGGCAATGAAGGCAAGGAAATATTTAGATCAACGCTTTCAGCGACGCGTTTAGGCATGGATGTCAAACATGAGTTGAATGGCGAAGAGATCAGCGGCAAGATCGAAACGGATTTCTTGGGAGGCGCAGGTCTAGATGTGCTGCGTATCCGACATGCCTATGTCAATTATGGCGATTGGTTAGTGGGGCAAACGTGGTCGAACTTTGCGGTGCCGGATTATATGCCTGAAAGTATTGATGCCTTGGGCTTTGTCGGCGGTGCGGTCAAACGGACGGTGCAAGCACGTTATACCCAAAACTTTAATCCGAGTACGGCTTTAGTGGTCGCGGTTGAAGATCCGAAAGATGGCAGTTCGAAAATGCGCATTCCCGCACTCACTGCGCGTCTCAATCATCAGTTTAATGAGGATGGTCGTGTCAGTTTAAGATTGATGGGCAATGAAAAGCGCACTCAAGAAGATGAGGATGTGGCATGGGGCGTGGGTGTGGGGCTGCAATATAATCTGACCCCGAGTACGACGCTGAAAGCAGATTATTATCATGTTAAAGGCGATGCCAGTTTTGTGTCATGGGCCAACCCTGGTTTTAGTAAAAATGAGCAAAATGAAATTCTCGATCAAAACGAATTTGATTCGATTACGGTCGGCCTCACCCAACAGTTTAATCAGCAATGGCGTGGCACATTGGGGTATGGCTATATGAAAGCCGATCTCAGTGATCAGTATTTGGCAGGTGTATCTGCCACGGATGTGAATAAAAACCTTTGGCAAGCGTGGGGCAATATCTTCTATAGCCCAACCAAGCCCCTGAGTTTTGGCCTTGAATATGTATACGGTGAACGTAAAGCCGCCGCTGCACTCAATGGACAAGATAAGGGTGAAGATAATCGCTTGAATATGGTTGCAATTTATAACTTCTAAAGCAGGGTCTAGCATTTAAAGAAGAAAGGAAGGCCTTCGAATTCAACACAATATTGATTTCCAAGGCGTTCTGTCGTGGTCAACTCAAAGTAAACCCAGTGATTCAATCAATACCTTGCTAAACCAAAATAGCCTAAGCACTAACCCCCAAAATCAATACATTTTTTATTCTCGGTATTGGATCTAGGAGGCTGGGAGCCGCCTATTTTTCGCTGTGGTATATGGACGTACCATCAGCGGAAAGAAGGTTTTTGGGTACTTTAAAAGTACCAGAATAATTGCGCTCACAGTGAACTGAGAACGGTAGGACTTGCCGAATAGGGATTTGATTATAGATAAAATGCCTGAATAGAAACGCTAGGGAGGATGGTGTGTTTAATCAATCCAATCCCACAGGAATGTGTAAAGTGATCACATTGATCAGGTTCATGTACAGCACACATTAAAAAAACCAATATTACAGTTGCAAGCACGTGCCGATATCAACAACAATGGCGCTCGGAGAATTGAGTGTCAAATCAGCCATCAGGACAGCCGACTTAAAAGGTCTGGGATGAATGCTGCCAAAGACAGTAAACTGCACTGCGGGTTGAGGGAAATACGTGCACAAAGATGAAGTCAATCAAGGTCATGGCATGGGCTCTGAACTTGAGGAAAAAGATTGGGTCAATATCAGGCTGCAAGATCTTGAGGATTTGGCTGCGGCCTATGCCGTGTTGCAGGGCAAACGAGAAATCACTTGGCACAGTCCACGGCCTTATTCTTCTGCGGCGATTGTGAAGACTGCATCAGCGGAGTATCTGATCAAGCGCAGTCATCAGAGCTTTCGTAGCGTGGATGATTTACATCAAGAACATCAGTTTATTCAGCACTTGGCCCATCAAGGCATTGCGGTGTCGGTGCTGCTGCCCAATCACGCAGGGCATACTGCAACGGCGTGCGGTGCATGGGTTTATGAAGTACATCAGAAGCTGCAAGCCGATGACCTATATGCCGAACATCAGTCATGGAAAACCTTTTTCTCCCCACAGCATGCACAAGCTGCCGGGCAGTTTATGGCGCGCATGCATGCCGCGGCACTCGACTTTGATCAACCTGTACGCCGTACGAAATATCTTCTTTCCAATCAACGCTTATTGGACCAAGATGATCTGGTGTTGGCGATTGAACAGCGGATCTCAAACAGTGCTGGGCTAAGTGAGTATTTTCAAAATCATTTACTCAGTGAGACTTTTAAAGCGCAGATCCGACATTTTCATCAGGCATTCAAGACTACCTTGCCCAAGATGACCTCATTGTGGACACATAACGATCTGCACGCCTCCAATCTATTGTGGTGCGATGCTTCAGCACAAGCCGATGTGGCTGCAGTGATTGACTTTGGTCTCAGTGATCGCACCACGATAGCCTATGATATTGCGGTGGCGATCGAGCGTAATTTTGTCGATTGGCTGCAATTACATGAACAAGGTCAAGCCGATATCAGTATCGATCATCTCGGCTTAGCTGGTTTTGTACAAGGCTATATTGCCGCAAAGGGCGATGTGCAGCAGCTTGCGCAAGTGGTCAACATCTTACCTTTGGTGCATATCGACTTTGCATTATATGAGTTGGAATATTTTGTGGAAATTACTCGAAATTTCAGCCATGCCGATGCAGCCTTTGCTTATCTGATCGAACATACGGCATGGTTTGATGCGCCGTATGGGCAACAGTTTTTAGCGCGTGTGGCTGACTTGGTTCAGTGGCATACGCCGGATGTGCAATAATTTACTTTACTCATGAATACAACATCTTGGTGCTCATGACCTGTGGTCATGGGTCAATATTTTAGGCTTTTGATCTTTGTTAGGGATTTGATCATGTCGACCGTACTGCTGCGAAAAACAATCTTAACTCAGTCGCTGATGCATTTATTTCATCGTTCATCCAGTTGCATCTTGAGTGCCTCAGGATTGATGTTGTTCGGGACGATGCAGAGTTATGCCGATACTCCGACCGTGCAACAGTTAGATACCATCGTGGTCGAGGCCAATGCCAACGCGTACACTGAAGTGGTCAAGTTTAATGGCAGTTTGTCAGGTCTCTCCAAGCAAGATTTGGCCTATGTGCCAGCCTCAATTTCACGGATAGATGCCGATCAGATCGAAGCACAACAAGCCAAGGTTTTGGGCGATGTGATTCAACAGGATGCCTCTGTGGGCGAGAACTATGCGCCGATTGGCTATTATCCCAATGTGGTGACGCGCGGCTTTGTCTTGGGGCAGGGCTCAAGTTATTTTGTCAATTCACAGTTGATTCGTGGCGAACAAAACGTGGCGCTGGAAAATAAACAGCAGGTTGATATTTTAAAAGGCATCAGTGCCATGCAAGCAGGTCTATCGACCCCAGGCGGCGTGATTCACTATGTCACCAAACGTCCTGAAGCACAGATCGGCAGCCTGAATCTGGATGTGGATGAATATGGCGACAACACGGTTGCAGTCGATGTGGGCGATTTGTTTGGTGCAGCGCAACAGTTTGGTTTTCGCGTCAATCTGGCCAATCAAAACCTAAGACCTTATGTCGACAACAGCAATGGGAGTCGTCAATTCGGTTCTCTGGCATTGGATTGGCAGGTCAATCCGCGTTCCAAACTGGAATTTGATTTTGAAGCACAGAAGCAACAACAACCTTCGGTGCCGGGTTATCAACTGTTGGATGGGAAAGTGCCGACTGGCGTGAGTTGGGAGCGACGTCTCGGTGAGCAAAGTGGGGTTATTCCTGTGACCAACCGCAGCTTAAACAGCAGTTTGCAATATCAATATCAGTTCAATGATGCTTGGACAGCACGTCTGAGTGCGGCACATAGCCAAGCGGTATTGGATGATTATTCCGCTTTTGCTTGGGGCTGTTATAGCCAAGTCTGTGATTATGAAGGATTAGGCAACAGCTTCGACAAACAGGGGAATTACGATATTTATAACTATCGTAATCCTAATGATCGTTATGTCAGCGATCAATTTAAGGCCGCCTTAAGTGGCGAGTTTGTAACAGGCGGCATTGCGCACCAACTCAATCTTGAGCTGACCCAGACCCAGAAACAACATAAGAAACATACTGAGGTCAATCAGTTGGTCGCCACGGGCAATATTTATACCGGTGAAACTACTCCGGTGATTGACGATGACACTGGCGAATGGGTGATTCCGATCACCGCGGTTTCCGGTGAGCGCTATAAAGCTTTACAAAGCTCACAAACAGCAGTGATGGCGGTCGATCAAATCCGTTGGCATCCGCAGTGGTCGAGTATCCTCGGAGGGACATGGCTACGTCTGAATGAAAAGGCCTACACCCCTGAGGGAGAGCAAGCGCGTAAAACCGAGATTGATCAGTTCTTGCCGCAGTTGGCACTGATGTATCAACCTTGGGATAACACGCATCTTTATGCTTCATATAGCAAAGGTTTAAGTGATGGCGGCACAGCACCGTTCTATACGGCCAATGCCTTTGAAGTCTTGGCACCGATGCATTCGCGTCAGTATGAGATCGGGGTCAAACAGCAGATCAATGATTATTTAATTACTGCGGCCGTGTTTGATATTCAGCAAGATCATCAAGGCCTACGTCGCAATGCTGATCATAGCCTCAGCTTTGTTGAGCAAGGCAAGCAGCAGAATTACGGGCTGGAGTTGGGGGTACAAGGCAATGTTACGGATGCACTCAAGATCAACAGCAGTGTGGCCTATACACATGCGCGTTTGATTGAGATCGATACTGCCGAGTTTAAAGGTCATCAAATGCAAAATGTACCGAGCATTCGTTTTAGCAGTTCTGCCAGTTATGATGTGGCGGCGGTGAATGGTCTGAGTGTCTTGGGCGGACTGCGTTATAGCAGTCGCAAATATGCCAATGCGGCAGGCACGGCCAAAGTTTCAGGCTATAGCGTGGTCGATCTCGGCGCAGCCTATCGCTTTAAACTGAGTCAGCATGATGCCACAGTGCGGTTTAATTTAGATAATGTCTTTAATAAACAATACTGGCGCGATGCGGGCAGTTTTATTGGGGATGATTATTTATTTTTGGGTGCACCGCGTACAGCGAAACTGGCCTTGAATCTGAAGTACTAGTTCACACTCGGCTCGACCATCGAGTCAGGCCGAAAGCAATTCTCCATGCGCGTCGCTCTACTGACACAGTGCGTAGAGCGATCAGTAATGTTGGGGGGGAAGGTTTGAGTAAAGCGGAAAGTTGAGTTTGAGGTGCGCGCGGTATGCATCCGTGCTTAGAGTTCGAAAAAACTCATGTGATTGTGTTTATTCATAATAAAGTTTTCAACCATGACTTTATGGCATTGGAACTTTTGTTGTTGCGGATTTTCAATCCACACCACACTGTTAAAATTTTCTTTAAAGATTGCATGCCCCTGTAGGGGCGCGCCTCGATAACCGAGTTTTCTAAATCCCTTGTCGAGTTCATCAATCAATTGTTCAAATTCAAGATAGCTGTATTTGGTCATCTCATTATGTAAAAACCCACCATAAAAATTGAATATTTCATACAGCTCACTGATTTCATAAGGAGAAATCGAGGGGTGATTACTCATTTTTTAAACCTCAGTGTTAGATTTTACCCATCGCCGACATGAAGAGGCGGAACATTGGCTTTAAGTGTGGATAAAAGAAATTTAATTCAGATCGGTTGAAGTGATCGTCCAAGTGTTTTAAATGGCATGTGTCCTTTCTCTTCATATCTTGTGATGTGTAAGTTTTAAAACGTTTACAAGTTTATAAGCTTGTCCATTGCTGGCGAATTTCCTCAAAACTTTTGTTGAGTACAATATGCTTGTCATTGACTTCTTTGACCCATGAGACGGGGATTAGGTGGTGCTTGCCATCAGTCGCGTCATGTTTTGTCAGCTTGATTTGATCTGTTCCCTCGAGGTGGTCAACTTTACCGACTGAATGACCCGTAGAATCAATCACATCAGCATGCACTTGAATGTCATCTAAATTAATATTCATCATTTGAATACACTCCATGTCGTTTTGACTCAGAATAATTTAGCGCAATC
>JASLIY010000336.1 GCA_030152675.1 Acinetobacter sp. | reverse complement strand
CAAGATTTCTTGCATCACGGCGGCGTTGTCAAACTCAGGATGTTGGGATTGGTCAGAGGCACGGGTGGTATAAGCACGATAGAGTTGTTCGCGTAACTGACGATCATCGGCATAGGTCATGATGGCCAAATAAGCCGGAATATCTAAGGTCGCAACGCATTGATCCAACTCACGTTGTTGACCGTATTGTTTGAGCAGTTCGATACTACTTTGCGGTAAGCCCTTGAGTTGTTCATCGCTCAAGGGTTGGAAGAAGGCTTGAGTTGCATCCAAGACATGGTTGCTAAAGTCCGAAGACAGTTGTGACAGGCGTGAAGAAATCTCTGCATAGCGTGCCTTGGCTGCACCGGTGAGTGCCACACCAGACAGTTTAAAGTCACGAATCGCCAGGCGAATCACACTTTGTTGTGCCGCACTGAGTTGGCTAAATTCGGCATCGTCATGCAGTTTTTGATAAGTTTGGAACAGCGCCGTGTGTTGACCGAGTCCAGTATAGTATTCACTGAGCAGTGGCAGGAGTTGTTGATGCAGTTCACGGGTTTCTGCGCTATTCATCACTGCATTCAGGTGTGACAAGATGCCCCATGATTCACTTAAGTTATTTTCCAGCTGATCGATTTGCGCTAAAACCGCAAGCTGTGCTGTACGTTGTGCCGGAACCTCGCTCAATTGATCGAGAAACTCCTGACCTTGTTGGATGGCCTGTTGGATCTGTTGTTTTAAATCTGAGAGAGAAATTTGGTCGAATTGAGGAAGCGCTAAGGTCGCCTGTTGTAAAGTCATTGTTCTCAGCCATTTCATTATAGGTTAACAGTAGATGTTAGGCTGGACATCTCGAAAATCAAGGTCAGTCGATGGGAATTTCAGCAATGACCCATATTGTTTAAGTGTGGTGGACAGGATTGGAATGCGCTCGGCCTCGTCTCTTGGATCGGACACAGCAAAAAAATGCCCAGCGCAAGGATGCGTCTGGGCATATGCTTGAGCAGCAAATGAGCTTTACTGCTGAAGTGATCGATTTACTGAAAATTACTCACTGCGGGACTTGGCATTGTCCTTTTTCTTTTTCAGTTTTTTCTTTTTGTCCTTGTCTTTCTCTTTGCCTTTGCTTGCAGATTTAGAATTGCCGTTCTTCGAGTCTGCATTTTTAGATGACTTTTTACGTTCATCATTCGGCTTAGATTTTGATTTGGACTTTTTCTTGCTGGCGACACTGGTCTCGACCTGAGGCGCAGTCACCGCAGCTTGGGCTGAAACATCTGCGGGTGCTTTCTGAGCAGCTGGCGCTTTTTGCGCGACGGCTGACTTGGGCGGTGTCGCCGTTGTTGCTGGGCGGTTTGCCTGCGTTTGGTTCTCGGCTTGAGCAATCTCAGCATTCACTGCTTGCGGTGCTTTTTTGACACGCGGTGCTCTGCGCTTGCTTGGCTGCTGAGAGCTATTCGCTGCTGCCGGTGCAGCTCTGCCGCGATGGGGCTGTGCTGCGGTTGATTGTGTATTGGACTGCGCATTCGAAGCATTTGAATTGTTCGAGTTCTTGGCTGCAGCAGACGTGTTGCGGGTGCGAGAAGGACGTGGTTTTCCAGCAGGGGCATTTGCATGTGCCGCTGTATTGCCATTGCTGTGACCATTGTTTGCTGCATGGCTGGAGCTGGCTTTGTTGCCAGATTGGGCAAAGATCTGTTCTTGTGATCCAGACTTGGAGATACGTGGCGCACGGCTACGCAATACACGACCTGCATGAGTGAGTTGCTGTAACAGTTCAAAGTCGATTTTACGTTCTTCGAGGTTGACTCCAGCGACTTGGATTTTGACATCATCGCCCAAGCTAAAGCTTTGACCACGGTTCTGTCCGATCAAGCTTTGACTGGCTTGGTCAAACACGAAGTAGTCATCACCCAATTGGCTAATGTGAATCATACCGTCCACATACAAGTCTTTGAGCGTGACAAATAAACCGAACTCAGCCACCGCGGTAATGGTGCCGACAAACGATTCACCCAAATGCTGCTGCATATAGTGACACTTCAACCAAGTGGTGACGGAGCGTGAAGCTTCATCAGCACGGCGTTCAGTGGCAGAGAAATGCTGACCCGCGTCATCCAATGAAGCGCCAGACAGTGGATACGGCTTTTTAGATAGCTGCGCTTTGATCGCACGATGCAATAACAGATCCGGATAACGGCGAATCGGTGAGGTAAAGTGGGTATAGGCTTCATAAGCCAAACCAAAGTGACCTGCATTTTTGGCGCCGTAATAGGCTTGCATCATCGAACGCAATAACACCGCATGGATGCTCGGTGCATCAATACGATCTTTGGTGGCTTCGATCACCGCTTGATAGTCAGCTTGGGTCGGTTGCTCTGGGAAACTGAGTCCCAAGAGTTTGACAAAGTCACGCACTTTTTGGATACGTGAAAATTCAGGTGGCTCATGCACACGATACAACATTGGAATTTCGTGCTTAATCGCATAATTCGCAGAAGCAACGTTGGCAAGCAACATGCATTCTTCGATCAGCTTGTGTGCCACATTACGCTCACGCGGCAAGATTTGTTCAATTCCCCCAAGCGCATCAAAGGTCATATAGGTTTCAACCGTTTCAAATTCCATGGCATGGCGTTTTTGACGGAGATCTTTAAGCACTTGATAGAGTTGGAATAGGGTGTTTAGAGACTTGCGCACATCACGATTTTCAGTGACCGCCGTGCTATCACCCTCTAAGTACGCAGCCACTTGGGTATAGGTCAAACGCGCTTTAGAGTGCATCACCGATGGATAGAACTCAAAACTGGTTACGCGGCCAGCGCGAGACAGATTGAGATCGCAGACCATACATAGACGATCGACATCCGGGTTGAGTGAGCACAGACCATTGGAGAGGGCCTCAGGCAACATAGGCAAGACAAAGTGTGGGAAATACACCGAAGTACCACGTTCTTGCGCTTCGTCATCCAGCGGTTTGCCGAGGCGAACATAGTGACTGACATCCGCAATTGCGACGACCACACGATAGCCACCGCCTGGACGTTTTTCTGCATAGACCGCATCATCGAAGTCACGCGCATCTTCACCATCAATGGTCACCAAGGCCAAATCACGCAGATCAATACGACCGGCACGATCTTGAGCTGTCGGCTCTTTAAAGTTTTCAGCTTCCTGCACCACTTCTTCAGGGAATTCGTATGGCAGGCCATATTCTAAGATGGTTTGCGGAATAATGATTTCAGTATCAGCTTTGTCTGCCATCGACTGGATGATGTGCGCCGTGGCAAAGTCATCACGCGTCGGGTAGTCGTCGATCGCCACACGGAGCGCATCACCGACTTTGGCATTGGCATGCTCGACCAGCTCTTTTTCTAGCGTGATCGGTTGGTGTGCATTGGGCGCTGCCGGTTGGATATAGAACTCATCTTCAAAGGTCGCTAAGGTGCCGATCAATTGTTTAACGCGGCGATTGCTGACTTCGGTGATATAGCCCCAACCTTTACCTTTACGGTCAATCGAGGTTTGCTGCACTTTGATTTGGTCGCCGTGGAAGACTTGGCGTAATTCACGTTCAGGCAACAACAAGTCTTCTTGAGCTGTGATTGAGGCGGTGCCCAAACCTTTTTGGTTGATGTAGACCGTGGCATCATAAATCGGTTGGTCAGTAGTGAGTTGGTATTTATAACCATCTTTCATCAATTGGCCATCGCGAACCATCGCACTGAGTCGATGGCTGAGCGCGTCGATACTTTTTTGATCGACGATATTAAAATGCGCTACAAGGTCTGCATGTGACTGAGTTTGTTCTTTTTGTTCAATCGTTTCTAAGATTAGTGTACGACTTGGAATAGGATTGTCGTAACGTTCCGCTTCAGCTTTCGCTTCTGGATCATCCCAATTTTTCATCATGACTTTAATTTCATTTCAGCAGATGGCTTTAGCATAAGT